>CAVJMM010000030.1:0-26168 GCA_963650865.1 Eubacterium sp. AM49-13BH
TTTCATATCAGTAATTTTCTCCTTCATTACTTATATTCACAAGTTTTTGAAGAATTCCAAAAAATTCATGATTTTTGTATTCTTTGTTTTAAATAATCTCTTAACTTAGAATCCGTACAATAAATGTAGCAACCCTTCATACCTCTTGTCATTAATGTACGATATGTATTCTTTATAATTTCATCTGCTCTCTTTTGTGCTTCAAAATGATTTTGTTTATCTAATTTTTTGATTCCTTTCATGGATTGGTCCGTACTAGCACGTTTTGTAAAATCGGTAACAATGTGATTATTCTCATAACGCATATCATCTCCAATAATTAATCCTACATAATCAAATTCCAAACCTTGTGATGTATGAATACAACCTATTTCATGAATCGAAGAATCTTCTAGCGCAAAAATTGAATTTCCTAAATTCCATGACATTTCAAAATCTCCAATTTTAATATCATGTACGGATGAATCGTTTTTCCCTTCAGAAATCCATTTCCAACAATACCCAGCTAACATTCTAGAACGATGGTTCATCTTATTTTTTTCAATAATCAAATCTTTCACTTCATTTGGTGAATCAAATATCTGAATATCATAATCAATATCTTCTAAGTTATAATTTGCAGTTTCTTTGATTTCTAATGTATGATCAAGCCATGATAAATATCCATTGGAACCATTACATCTAAATTGAGATAATAATTCCATATGATAGATTTCACTGTTTTCTTCATTAGCCCATTTTTCAATTTCTGAAACACTACCAATATCACTCATTGTAACTCTTTGACTTTCATCAATAAAAAATACAGAACAATAAGAAGCATGAATCACTTCTTTCACTTGATTTTCCCCAAGATTTTGGAACATTCCACTCTTTGCATTCATTCGATGTGCTTCATCCACTAAAATCGTACCAATCATATTATTTGGGGTTTCTGTATAAGAACCTGTTCCTTTAAACATATTATCCACACTGCTTTTCTTGATTGTACCTTTTAATTTCTGTGCATAAACTTGTCTTGGTGCACTATTTTTAGAGGCATATTGCACAAGTTGTCCTCGATTTGTTAACGCAACTAATAAATTTACCGCAACAACAGATTTTCCAGTTCCTGGTCCACCTTCTACAATAATCGTTCTCTTTTTTCCGTCTTTCATGCATTGCATGGATAAAGAAAGGATTTTTTCATAAACAACTTTTTGTTCATCGATCATAATGAATTCTTGATTCCCTTTTAACATGCTAGAGATTGCATTTTGTAGACTTTTACTCGGACGAATCTTACCATGATCGATTTCATATAATATTTCTTTGTTATCACCTTTCCGAATGAATTGTTGAATAAAAGCTCTTAATTTCAATGCCTCATGATCACAAAATACTGGTGCTTCCTCTATATAATCCATATATTGTTGATCTAATAATGGATCATTTTCTTTTCGTTGATAATTATGCAAATAAGCACATGGAGATAATTCAATATCATTATTTTGAACCGTTTCGTTATAATCTTTAATCAATGCAGCATATGACCAAACTTGATAGGATGGATGAACAACCGTACGTAATGCACCACCTGTATAAGTCTCTACAAGCGCATCTTTTCCTTCCACCTTATCCAGTTTTTCCCATTGTTTTAACTCAATAATCACGACATGTGGCTTGTTTACCTCATCATAGCCAGACACTATAAAATCCACTCTTTTTGAAGTTTGTGGAACGTTGTATTCAATTGCAATGCCTGCATCATTCGGAATGGAATCATCACATAAAACCATATACATTCTCAGCAAAGAATTTTTCCATGATTGAAACTCTGCTTTTGGTGTTTTTCTTCCCATCTTTTCTTGAATTTTCTGTTCCACTTCTTCTGCAATCGTATCATTCACAACACTTTGTAAAAAATCTTTTTTTATCCCATCATACACAATCATAATCAATACCTTTTTTAGATTTTAGCACAAAAGAAAAAGTACCACATCATTTGATTGGTACAATTTCTTGGATGAATTTATATTTTCGCATATTTATGCGGAATTATCGACTTTACCGAAGGCTGATATGTTCCCTCTTCTGTAGAGGTGGGTATTCTTGGTCAATCCTTAGGATTCTCGCTCGTAGCGAGCATTCACACAAATATCTCCAGTCAGAATTCCCTTATATCAAATTGTAGGAAAAATATGTGTACCTTCGGTACAAAAAGTATACCAAATTCTTTTTTTTGATAAAGTCTTGACTATAACTTTTTTCTTGTTCAAAAAAACCAGTCATTTGAACTGGTTTTCATTTCTTCATTTTACTTCAGCTGCGCCGTATTCTAATCCTTCATTGAAATTACGTGCATTTTCCATTGTAACTGCAGCAATTGCTTGTAAAGCTTCACGTGTAAAGAAAGCTTGGTGGCTTGTTAAAATCAAGTTAGGGAAAGTTGTTAATCGAGCAACAATACTATTTTGCATCATATCATCAGAATGATCTGTATAAACGTTAGAATCTTCACCTTCATATACATCTAATCCTACAGCGTGGAACTTATTCGCTCTAAGTCCTCTAATCAATGCATCTGCATCAATCAATGGTCCACGAGATGTGTTCACTAACATAACACCATCTTTCATCATTTTGATTGCATCATCATCAATTAAATGATATGTTCCACCTTCTCCCATGATCAATGGAGCATGTAAGGAAATCAAATCAGCTCTCTTCAATAATTCTTCTTTTGTAACGTATGTTAAAAGACCTTCTTCTTCCAACTTTTTATTAGGATAAGCATCCCAACCTAGAACTGTCATACCATAACCCTTACAAATTCTAGCCATGATTTGTCCAATTCTACCAGTTCCCATGATACCAGCAACTTTATTATGTAGATCTAAACCTAATAAACCATTTAAGGAGAAGTTATTATCTCTAACTTTATTGACAGCTTTATTGATTCTTCTATTTGCAGATTGAATTAATGTCATCGCATGTTCCGCTACAGCATATGGTGAATAAGCTGGAACACGTAAAACCGTGATTCCACATTCTTTTGCAGCATCAAGATCAACATTATTAAATCCTGCACATCTTAATAGAATTAACTTAACACCATTTTTATGTAATTCTTCAACAACAGGACGTGGTGCTTCATCATTAACGAAAATACATACAGCATCAAAACCAACAGATAGATGTGCTGTTTCAGTAGTCAGTCTAGAATTAAAGTACGTGATATCAACATTATAAGTACCTTCACCCTTATCTTTTGCTAACTCAGAAAAGAAAATACGATCATAATCTTTTGTTCCATAGAAAGCAACCTTTAATACTGAAACAGGTTTATCTTTTGGCTCAACTTCTTTCAATACTTCTTGAATCTTTTCAATACAAGCATCTTCATCTTCACCATCAACGATAAATTTCAATGATGTACCTTTTGCAGCATGTAAACTAAGAATCGATAATACATCATTTCCTCTAGCTTCTTCACCATTTCCTTCGATAACGACAGAAGCTTTAAAGTTTGTACATGCTTGTGCAATCATCGCTGCTGGTCTAGCGTGAATACCAAGATTGTTAGAAACAACATAATCAAATGTTTTCATTGTAGTAATTAATCCTCCTAATTTATGTTTTCCTAATTATTATTTTACATGAACTATAGATACCATTCCATAACTACTTGTTTGAATTCATAAATTTTATTCAAAAATCACTAACAAAATTATATACTTTCAAAAAGAAGAAGCCTCATGCCTCTTCTTCCAATTGTTTTTTCAAAATTTTAACACTTTCAATTGTTTTCTGAATTTTATCTCTTGCTTCAGAAATAGAGCTTTGTACAAGTAAATCCGAAAAGATATTGTCCATAAAGATATCCAATGTATCTGTGAAATCCATTACATCAAAGTGAAAATCAAAATCATTACTTACTGTCTTTAATTGATCAGATAATTTGGATAAAGCATCTTTTGCTTGATGCATATGTATTTGAGCATCATCCATATCATTATGCTTGATCAATGATGTAATCAAACCTCCGCCAAATAAATCAACAATTCCCCAACCACTTGCACTCTTCAAATCAATTTCTGCATTTTCTAAAGCTTCGAGTGCTTCATCAACGATTTTCATTAATTCTGAAATTTCTTTCGGTCTAGGATTAGTATCTATCACATAACTCTCCGGTTCCAACAAAGAAATAATCCAACAATTGGCACTAAAACAATACCTGCAAACAATCCAATTGTTCCAAACAAGATTACAGTCGCAACAATTGCCGCAAGCATTCCTAAAATCATCTTGCATGCAAAACTAAACATTGTAAATGGGATAGTGAATAATAGTGCTAACACCTTTATAATTCCCATTGCTATCATGAAAGATATTAAACAAAATGTAACTGCAAAGATCATATATGTTCACTCCCTTCTTTGTATCCACATTATACACTTTCTTTTATAGAAAAATCCTTAAGTTTTGACACTTCTAGTACTTTTGACAACTTTTTTGTCAAAAAATAAATTTTTTTCTTGCAATTAAATTTGTTTTTACATATAATAATTAAGCACTAACGAAATGGTTCCTTAGCTCAGTTGGTAGAGCAACTGACTCTTAATCAGTGGGTCGACGGTTCGAGCCCGTCAGGAACCACTATTAAAACAACTCATATGAGTTGTTTTTTTGTATTTCTAAAAAAAAGAAGGTGAAATTTTCACCCTCTATAATAGCTTTCTAACATCACCATGATGAATGGTTACCCCCCCCGATTTCTTAACGTTCTTAGCTTCTACCAATTGAATTTTCTCTTGGCAAGACAATAAACATTCTTTCAATAATGGGTTAAATTCTCCACATTCACCATTTATAATCATTTGAATTGCCACTTCATGCGAATAAGCTTTTTTATATACTCTTTCAGAAACGAGCGCATCATATACATCCGCAATTGATACAACTTGGGCAGAAATCGGAATATAATTTCCACTTAAACCATCTGGATAACCTTTTCCATCCCATTTTTCATGATGCCATCTACAAATCTCATATACATATTGAATCAAAGAATCATCTTCTTCCAACTGTACTTGTCTTACCATTGCAGCACCAAGTGTTGTATGTGTTTTCATGATTTCATATTCTTCTGGAGTCAATTTACCTGGCTTATTTAATATCTTTTCATCAATACCAATCTTACCAATATCGTGTAAAGAACTAGCTAATACGATTTCTTTTTTATCTTCTTTTGTAAGATTATAATCATCTGTTAATTCTGTTAATTTATCCAGTAAGATTTCTGTAATTTGTTCAACATGAATCACATGTGGTCCACTTTCACCATTTCTATTTTCAACAACATGAGAAATGATAGACATGACAACTCTAGAATTTCTTTCTCTTTCTTCTACTTGTGCACGAATTTCCACTTGTAGTTTTCTTTGTTTTTGATACAAACGAACAATATTCTTAACACGGGTAACAACGACATCTTGTGAGAATGGTCTACGAATATAATCTGAGATACCTAATTCATAACAACGACGAATTGCACTATCTTCATTCATACTAGAAATCATAACAACTGGGATATCTTGAATAATTTCATTGATATTTAAATATTCCAATACACCAAATCCATCCATTTTTGGCATAACAATATCCAATAAAACAATAGACAATTCACTACGATATTCTTCGATTCTTTCAATTGCTTCTTCACCATCACATGCTTCAATGACTCTATATTGATCTTCTAAGATGCCTTTTAATAACATACGATTCATTTCAGCATCGTCAACAATCAACACTAATGGTTTATGATCAATTGAATCTTGTTCAATGGAAAGACGTTCTTCATATTCATCCCAATCCGTAACAACTTTATTTTTTTGTACTTTTGCCATGTACATCAATCGATCTGCTTTTAAAATACTATCTTCTCTTGTTTGATCATTTGAAATAACAGCACCAATACTCAAAGACAATTGCATTTTTGAATAACCAGAGACAATTGCTTGACGAGCTTGCACACGAATTCTTTCTAGTTTTCTTTTGAAACTCTCTGCTTGAATTCCTTCTAGAATCAATAAGATTTCATCTCCACCATAACGTATGATCTTATCATCACTACGTACGTTATTTTGAATGATTTTTACAATTGTTTTTAGTGCAGCATCACCTGCTTTATGTCCATAGATATCATTACATAATTTAAAGTCATCTAAATCAATAATAGCGATTCCTGCTGGCTTTTTCTGATATTTTTCTACATCTTCATAATATGATCGATTATAGATGCCTGTTAACGCATCTCGATACATCTTTGTTTTTGTTTGTGTAACTTTTTCTACAAGTTGTTTATAACCATCAGAATCTATAAATGCTCTTTCTGATATCTTTTTGGCTGCTTCTAAAGAACAATCTTGTCCATCCACAATAATATATCTCGCAAAAAATTGATAACAAACACCATCAATAAATTCTAACTTTGTAGCATCTTTCTTTTCCTTCAATGCTTTTTCTGAAATACAAAATTCACAAGGTTTTGTTTTCTTTAATAATTTATAACAATAACGATCTTTAAAATTCGTACTTAATTCATGTTGCCCTTTAATTTCATCCGCAGTTAAAATACGAACATAATCCATGATCAAATACATCGAATTCACTAATTGTTCTGCTTCTTCTTTCGTATATTGATATTTATAATTCAAATCCTGCATACGAACCCCCTACAACAAACTATACATCGTAAACATTGGTAGATAGATCGCAATTACAATAAATCCAGCGAATAAAGCTAATAGAACTAACATTGTAGGTTCTAACTTACTTAATGCCGATTTCATTTCAAAATCTGCTTCATTAGAATAATAATCCCCAATTGTTTTCAATGTTTCAATCAATTCACCACTCTTTTCACCAACACCACTCATTTCTTTTAAAACTTCTGGTAGATATTGACTGTCATTCATGATTTCCCCTAAAGAACGTCCAGTTTCTATCTTCTCTGCCATTGCGAATACTTCTGTAGATACTGCGTAATTACTAATACATTTCGCAGTGACTCTTAAGGCTTCCGCAAGTGTTAATCCAGCTTCTAATAATGTTGCCATCGTATTCGCAAATTCTTGTGATGCATTTAATACATTGATTTTACCAATGACTGGTAATTTCAACAAAAGAATGCCTTTCCTCTTTTTGCCTTCTTCCCCTTTTGTACCAACTTTCATCAATACAATCAAAAGACAGATCACACCAATCAATATCATCCAATTTTTTGAAAACCAATTGCTTGTATGAATTAATACTTGTGTAATCAATGGAAGATCTCCACCTAGTGAATTAAAAACACTTGTTAATGTTGGAACGACCATGACCATCACAACAATCACTACAACAATTGCGATACATAATACAAACAAAGGATAACTTGTGACTGATTTGATTTTTTGTTTATTTTTAAATTGCTTATCAAAATAGTTTTGCATATTTTCAAAAGCCAATGGTAATGATCCAGATATTTCGCCAGCTTTGATTGTTTCTAAAAAGACTTCCGGTAATCCATCATAATTCTTACGAAATGCATGTTCAACAGTACTACCATGATTCACATCTTCTGTTGCTTTTTCTAACATTTTCTTTAATTTTTTATCTTGTGTTTGTGAAGCAATCATTGCCATTGTTTTATCAATTGGTGTTCCAGCTTTCAAAATGATAGCAAATTGAGAACACATAACAGATAACGCTTTGACATCAAATTTCTTTCCAATTTCAATGTTTAAGATATCATAGAAACCACCCGTTTTTACTTCTGTGATTTCAAGCACAACCGGACATTTCACTTTGATTTTTTCAACAGCTTGGATTTCATCAATCGCTTCAATAACACCTTTTACTTTTGCGCCATCTTCACTTAAAGCACTGTACTTATAACTAATCATAATAGCTCCTTATTGTACAGTGACTACTTTATCAACGACTTCTTGTAAAGTTGTAACACCCTGAAGAATTAAATCTCTTCCATTTTCAATCATCGGTGTAAAATTACCATCTTCTTGAACGATCTTTCGAAGCTCTGTTCCATTCTTTCCTTTGGCAATCTCATCACGAATATGTGCATTGACTGTTAATATTTCAAATACACCAATTCTTCCTCGATATCCAGAATCAAAACACATATAACAACCTTTTCCTTCATAGAAATGATTGTCTGCTTGTTGAATGCCTGCTAAATCTAATAAGTCTGCATCCGGTTTTACTTCATGTCTACAATTTGGGCAAATTTGTCTTACAAGTCTTTGTGAAACAACACCTCTTAAAGAACCACCGATCAAATATGGTTCTACACCAAGATCCTTCAAACGATCAATCGCACTAATTGCATCTTCTGTGTGGACTGTCGTTAATACCAAATGTCCTGTCATTGCCGCACGCATCGCAATCGTAGCAGTCTCACCATCTCTGATTTCTCCAACACAAATAATATCTGGATCTTGTCTTAAACAAGAACGTAACGCTTCCGCAAATGTCAAACCAACTTTTTCGTTGATTGCAACTTGTGTAACACCTTCAATTTGAAATTCCACAGGATCTTCCAAAGATATCATATTTACACTATCACTCTTTAGTTCTTCTATCATTGTATAGAGTGTACTTGTTTTACCAGAACCTGTAGGTCCTACGATCATGATCATTCCAGAACTATTTTTTAAGATTCTAGAAAATCTTTCATTATCTCGATCTGTGATTCCAATTCCTTTTCGATTCAATCGATTTTTATCACGTGAAAGAATACGAATAACAATCTTTTCTCCATGAATTGTAGGCAAACTATTCAAACGTAAATCAATCGATTTGCCATTTCTTGTATATTGTGCACGTCCATCTTGAGGAATACGATGTTCTGTAATATTCATTTCTGACATAACTTTAAATCTAGAAATTACAGATTCTTGTAAAGGTTTGGGAATTGTTAACATATCATTCAATCTACCATCTACACGAATACGAACCAAAACATCATTTTCTCTAGGTTCAACATGAATGTCACTTGCCTTTTCCGCAATACTTCTTTCTAAAATAGAATTTACTAATTTTACAGTTGGTGCAGAAGAAGTATTTTCATGAAGATTCTTTCTTTCTACGAGTTCTTCAACTGTTCCAGAAATTCCTCTTTCTTCTTTCATTTGCGCAATCGCAATTGAAGCACCTTCATTTTCATATAATACAGAAATTGCGCGATCAATTGCCTCTGCATATGCAATATAAGGTACGATCTTTTCTTTTGTGATTTGTTTGACCATTTCTAAAGCTTTGAAGTTTAAAGGATCTTCCATCGCCAAAGAAATCACACCATTATTTCTTTCAAAAGGAACGACACGATATTGTGTGGCAATACTTTTCGGAACAACTTCTGCCATATAAGGATCAATTCTCTTTTTATTCAAATCAATGAAATCAATTCCTAATTGCAAACGCAATACTTCAATCAATTGTGTTTCATCAATAAAATGATTCTCTAATAAAACAGTTCCTAATCTCTTTCCACTATCCTTTTGTAACGCAATTGCTTTTTCTACTTCTGCTTGTGATAAAACCCCTTCATCAACAAGCATTTCACCTAATCGTTTATTTTTCATAAGCACCTCATTCTGCATTACTTTGATCTATCACTAGACCATTTGTGTTTTCAGCACCATCTATAGTTTCAAAAAATGTCACTTGCATGGATACTGTAACATCATCTGTTGTATCAATATTTGTTGTATTTGTTCCGGAAATAGATAAAGAAGAAATCACACATTTATACTGTAAATTCGCAATATTTTGTATGATATTTTCTGCTTCTTGATAACTCGATACATGGAAAGAAATATCAGCATTTCTTCTAACGATTGCATCTGTTAAATATGGTTCTGACCAATTGATTGATACATTTGAGCTAGTTTCATTCAAAATTGTAGCCAACGCATCTATTTCATTTGCGAGATTGTTATAACAAGCTACTTCACCTGTTGTTTCATCCTCATGTTGGTCAATGTAGTTCTGCATTACTTGCATTTTATTTGCTTTGGCTAATAAAATCGTTGTTTGATCTTCAATCGTTGTATTGTCATATTGTTTTAAAGCATTTTGATATTCTTTATATACAAATTGATAATAGAAAATACCTAAACCTAACATTGCTGCAAGTACTACTAATAACGTTTCTCGAAGTGAAAATTTATGTTTTAACATCATTGATTTCCTCCTTCTGTTTGACAAGTAATTTCGATTGTTGCGCTAACTTTTGAAGAATCTTCACTATCCGCAGTTGTTCGAGATACAGTTGCGTATGTCGTACGCGCATCTTTTTGTAATAGATCTACAACTTTAGAAATCGTATTTAAATCTGTTAAACCAGTATACGCACTAATTGATTCATTTGTAATTGAGATATTAGTAACAGATACATAAGGGAGAATATCTTCATCTACCATCTTTAATAAATCTGTACGATTCATACATAATTTTTCAGAATCTGTTAAGAATGTGCCAATCATTGCGTTATATTTTTCTTCAACTACATGATAATTTTTAAGTTGTTGATTTAATGCATCCATTTGTTCATTACTTGTATTGTATTGTGACTGTATTTCATTTGTTTTATAAATGACATCAATGACACAAAACTTCGTAAATAAAATTAATAAAACAATAAATATTCCAAAACCAATCAATGAATAACGGTTTGTTTTTGCTTCTGAATCTACCACAAAATTCATTGTTTTCTTTTTCGGAAAAGTCTCTTTTTTTAACTTCACTTCTTTTGAAAGAAATGATTTCTTCTTCTCTATCATACTATTTATCCTCAATTACTCCATAAGCCAACAAACCATTCAAAAGATCTTCATCATCACTCATTGGTTTTACATCTAGATCCACTGCTTCTTTAATTGCATCAATCAATAATCCATAATGATATCCACCACCAAAATAATACAATGTATCTAATGTATTATCTCTATTTTCATAAGTGTAATAATTAATTGCACGTTTAATTTCAATCGCAATAAAATCATACACATCTTTCATCTTTTGATGATTCCAGATACCATCTTTATTATTTTTTAGATATTCTAAGGCAATATGTGAATCACAATATAACAATTCTGAAGCAACTTGCACCATAGAAGAAATACCAAATTCAATGACTCTTCCTGTTTCAAATACTCCATCATGATACATATCAATTCGTGTATGTTTGTATCCAATATCTGCAATTGCGATATCCCCTTCACAATTCTCTAACATTTGAGAAAGTGCTATTTTTCTAGGAATTGCACGTACAAGTTTCAATCCTGCTTTCTGCATCATTTCTTGATACATTTCCATGCGTTGTTTCTTAACAGCACCGACTAATAGTTCCATTTCTCTTGGATTTCCTTGTGAATCATTGATATAACGAATCAAAGAATAATCATAAATATAAGCATCTTTTTCTTTTCCTATCACATTTGATAATTCATATGGCAAATTAACAAATAATTGTTTTTCATTCATCATTGGCATTGTTGTCTTTGTGAAATAGATTTCTTGATCTGGAATTACTAAAGCACACTTTTTTGTTTTGTATCCATATTCTTTTACAGCTTCTTTCAATAGATCACTCATACCATCAAACGCCACAAATCGATCTTCATCAAAAACATGATCTGGTGTTTCGATGCATATACATTGTGAATCATCAACTAATTTAATTGTTCCTGTACCAATATCAATTCCTAACATTTTTTTACGCATATTCCTTCACACTCCTAAAAGACTTAAATACCAACTCACAAATTGAGCACCAAACAATAACGATACATACGTTGCCAAAGAAATAGATGGTCCAAAAGGAATCTTATTTTTTTTCATTCCAACAACGAATACGATTCCAATGATGCAGGCAAGAATCAAATTAAATAAACTTAATGTGATATCTAAATAAAGACCAACCATAAAGAATAATTTAATATCTCCACCACCCATTGCTTCTTTCTTTAATATTTTTTCCATGATCCACGTAATACATAAAATACTAAACGCAATCACTAAACCACTTAATAAACCACTTATGTGAAAATCAAACAACAACCACCAAACACATCCAAATACAATAAATCCATCTGGTATCTCATAAGATTTCAAATCCGATAACGATAACCCATATAAACAAGTAATCAATCCAAGATCTTTTAATGCGATCAAATCCAATCTTCCATGTATTCCAACATAAAACGCAAATAATAGACCTAATATTCCTTCACTGAACACATATGCCTTTGATAACTTTGTTCCACAATATCGACATTTTCCTTTCAAGAAAAGATAAGAGAAAATTGGAAATAAATCTAAAATAGTTAGTACATGTCCACATGCATCACATTTACTTCTCCCACTCCACCATTTTTCATGATGAATGATTCGATCACTTACACAATTCAAGAAGCTACCAAAAACACTCCCTAAAATAAACGCTACAACAATACAGTAGATTGTTAGAGGAATGCTTTCATAAATATTCATGATACACCTCCTGTCCAAAGAATCTGTACTGTTCCTTGACTTACAACGACCTCTAATACCATCGTTCCTTCTTCTCCTATATAAGTTTTTTCATCTATTTCAGGATTTTTAGAATCGTTATAACCTTTTGGTGCATCCGCTACGATTGTATTTGTCTTTGCATCAAAATAACCAATATAACTTCCACCAAAGTAATGTGTACATTCACCACTTGCATCATCACAATCATTCACTGGACATTGCATTCCGTTTAAACTATTTACTTTCGCAACACTTTCACATGTATTTATAGTATTCCGATCATTTCCACTACTAATATGAAAGTCTAACCAACCAAACGCATTTCCAATCAAATACAACATTTCGATTCCAATACAAATCAGTGCAATCAATTCAATCAATGTTACTCTACCATTTCGATTCATGATATCACCTTCACTTCATTTAAAGAACGTACTTTAAAAGTTTCTTGTGTTAAAGAACCTAAAGCATCTGTTCCAATATCCATTTGGATTGAAAATACTTTGTTTGTTTCATCAAATGTCAAAGATTGGATTTTCACACCTAATTGTTTATCATAATTGGCATGCGATAAAATTCGATGATATTGCGAATCATCACCTAGTGCTAATTCCCCATATTTTTGATTGTTTTCAATCACTATATTTTGATTCCCATCTAAAATCACGAGTTCTGTTAAATCTGTACTAATCGCATAAGTAACAGAATAAAACTTTTTCACTTGTCCATTTTCTACAACAATTTCATTTGTATACTTTAATTCATTTGCTAACAAGGTTTCTAATGTTGTAGATAATTGTTGTGCTTGAGATATTCGAATCGAAGTTTGAAATTGTCGATTCGCTACAGATACACCAGATACAAGCGCACTACTCGCTAAAGCAACCAAAAGTACCGTACATAACATCTCTGTTAATGTAAAGCCACTTCTTTTATTCATTTGTATCTGCTTTCTTTTAGTCATAGTAATAATATCCTGTATCTTTTTCTTGATAAACGTTACGATCTGTAACAGTTTTATTTCCATTTCTAACAATTGAAACTTTTATGTGCGTATCAAGTGTTCCATTATTTTGAAATGGTTGATTAATTTCTTTTGCCTTTTGGTTTACTTTCGCACTTGCAAGAATAGAAGATTGTAATGCAACAAAACAAATCACAATAATCAATACAGATATTAATGATTCCACAATTGTTTCTCCTTTTTGATTCATGATTTATTCCTTCCCACTTGCTTCATAAAAATTCCAATATACATTCTCATTTGTTTTAGAAAGAGTATATTTCAAATATTGTTTACTATTTTCTGTTTTCAAAAAGAAAATACAAACACACTCATTTTCATCATTGCCTTGTTTCAATTTATATAAAACAGCTACATCATCATAGATTTCTGAATCTGTTCCTGTTTCTATCGCAAATAAATTCATATAATCTCGATAATTTCCATTGATAAATGCAGAAGTAATACTTTGAATATCTTCATTAAAATAACCACAACTTGTTGTTTCTTGTACACGATTGTCATCGTAATACAACTCAAATTGATTTCCTTCATTCATTTGTTTCTTTATGAACAATGTCGCAGAATCTAGAGATAATGATTCTTGTTGTGTATTACGTATTGCATTTGTTCTTTTGACTGCAGAAATACTCGCAGATACAATCGTCAAAGAAACCATAGCTGCAACTAACATCATCATCAAGGCGAACAGGATAGAGACGCCATGTTGATTGTTTAGTTTTGTGTGAATTTTCATAAGCATCTCCTCCTTTCTCTATGCCTAATTTTCTACTTGTGTATTTATTTCTTCTTCAATCCATTTAGCATGTAATACAACCAAATGTCTTGTTTCTTCTAACGTTCCATTTATAATTGTTCCATCTGCATCTAATACTTTTGTCTCACCTTCATACCAACCCTCAAGCTGATATCCTTCTTTCATTGGTACATTATCAATATCTACTTTTGTAGAACCATTGGTAAACGGAACAAGCATCTTTGTATCTTCATCAATCAATTGGAATGCAGAACTTGTTAGTTCTACAGATAAAACATAATTTGTATTCTGATTTGAAACTTGTATCTGTAAGATTGGATTTTCTAAAGAATCCATTACTTCATTTAGATTTACATCAATTGGTAAAGTATGATAATCTCCTTCTTCTGTAGTTGCATCAATTGTCACTTGTGCACCTTCTACTTCATAGGAACCATCTAGAATCTTTCCAGTAATTTCAGAATTTGAAAGAATGGATGAAGATTTTTTTTCGTATAAAAAATAAGTGCTTGTAGAAGATGATTTCTCTTCCTCTGTATACACTACATCACTACCATGAATCATATCTTGAATCGTTACTTCATTAAATTTAGTTTGATTGGATAATCCAATAAAATCCGCTTTATTGATAACAATTCTCTTTGTAGCAGTATAATCAATCTCGTTGTAATTTTTAGTAGCTGTGATCAATACAGTTGCGTTATTACCATGTCCTGTAATCATTAAAGCTTTTTGATGATCTTCAGAATCTAACAATGTATAATCAATATCCCCATCTTTTTCAAAATCACAGGATGGTTCAATTGTCCATTGCACATCAGACAGGAATTGCTGCGTGTTCGATGAAGTCGCGGAAAGAATTGTTGTATCTGTTTTCCCTTCTGCTAACTGCATTTCTTCTTTATCTGCTTGAATCATAAAATCGCTCGTAATGTTGAGAATAAATGAAGCTTCCTTGCTTCCAAAGGTCGCAATAATTTTCACTGCACCTGTTTTCTTTGCGGTAATCGTTACTAAGTAATTACCATCCTCATCTTTCACAATATCTGTAGGCAATACATCTTCAATATATTCTGAATCACCTGTAATAGAAATGGAATTTTGTTCGATTTGAGAATCTTGATTTGTGATAATCTTAAATTGTTTTTTTGATACCCCTTGATCATCTAATGTATCAAATAGATTCATTACATCTGAACCATTTTCCCAATACGCTCCATCAAATGGCCATTCACCATAATGTACATTTACAGTCTCTGTTTCTTCTGCTTGTTGAATAATTGTTGGAAATGGATAGTTCTTTCCTTCTAATTTAGATTGACCAGCATGGAAACTATATTTTCCACTAATATCTTGCCCATTTTCTAGTGTTGTAACAAAATTCCATGCATCACCTAAAGTATTTGCCATCTCACTAGAAGATAGTTCTGTATAAGACTTACTTGTTACTTCATATTTTCTACCAACAACATCACCACTTGTATTATCTTGCGAAACTTTTGTCATCCACATTGCGTTTCCTTTTAACATTGCTTGTTGATATGTAGAATCTTGAATCAAAGAAGCAGGTGAAGAATTCCGAGAACTACCAATATGATATTTTGGTAGATTTTCAATATTAAAATTCGCACTATTTTCTAAATAATAACAATTTTGAATCATAATACCATCTGTAGCCCAAACATTACTTGTATCAAAACGATCCGCAAGTGAAGTAATCATCGAAATACTACGAATTGTTCCTTGCATGGCCGGAAAATTCATGTAGGTATACGAATGATCAACTGCCGGTTTTCCTTCTTTCAAGCCAGAAGAATTTGTGAAATTTTGATAATTCATCGCAAATCCACTACCAGAAATACCAGAAATATAAATATTTGTACTGTTATTTAAAGAAACAACACCATTACGATTCGTCGTACTAACATTTGTACCACTTGAATCATATGATTCATTTAATACTTCTTCTCCAACAGAAATATTACCACCCGTATAACAATTTGAAATCTGATATTGTGTAGCACCAGTTAAACCACCCACACGGATAAAGTTACCCCAAGTAGCTTTTGTAAAATTACCATTTTGATCTTTGTGTGTTGCGTTGATTTGAATATCTACAACTGCCGAACATTTTTGTAATTGAACATTTGCGACACCAATCAATCCACCAACATTTGCTTCACCAAGTGTTTGTTTGTTTTTACTATTATCAATAATTTGATATCCCGCAATCGCACAATTTGTAATGGTATTTGTTCCTTTTGTTTCTTCATAATCATATGCAATTCCAATCAATCCACCTAATGCATATGCACCTTCTGAACTTGTATTTTCACTCAACCGTTCAATTTTTGCGTTAGATTTACTATACAAAATCATATTCTGCATATTCGCACCAGCTGTAACACCAAATACACCCACTGTAAATTGATCCGATGTAATATTTAATTCTTGAATCTTATAACTTTGTCCATCATAACTACTACCAAACCAACTATACAAAGTTGCATTGTATCCCCAAGAGCTTGAAGTTGTAGATTGACCAGCAATCGGTGTGAAGTTTGTCACATCTGTTCCATTTAGATCATGTGTTTGTAAAAACTTTATGTTTGCGCGATCTGAATGACCTGCAAGTTCTTTTGTTTGCGTTGCGGTTGCAGTGGAAGAAGTATACATCAAATAGTTAAAATGCTTATATACATTATCATTCTTTGTAACGGTTTTATCATAACAGCCATACCAATAACATACTTGTTCTGTTGTGGTGTAAGAATATGTAGAATTATCGACTGTCGTTGTTGTATTTTGATTATGAGAATTCCAGTTGATATATTGTAATTGTTGAATACTACGAATCTCATATTTTGTATGATCTAAGCCGGGTGTTGTATTAATGTATTTTTCATCCACTTTACTATCTAATGTAAATCCGTTTGGCTGATCAAAAGATAACGCATTCGCAAAGAATGGTGATACATGAAATGTATATTCTGCATTCTTAATGGATAATACAAATGTTCCATTTGTGTTATCCTCTTCTATCTTTAGATGATCTCCTGTTGTATATGGATAGAATGTAAAATCAGGCATTTGTGTTTCAAATTGTTGTTTTGCCTCATTGTTTAATGCTGCATCTTGATTCAAAACAATACCATTTGTAGTTAATGATGCATTGCTAGTTAATTCTTTTGATTCAAAATAACCATATCCATATTCTGTTACAACACCACCATCATCATGAGATTCACAAAGTGTACTCTGTTCAAAGATTGTTTTATTTTCAACATCAAAACCAATATAAGTTAACTTATAGCCTTCATTTTCTCCACCAGTTTCATGTTCCCAATAATACACACCATAATAACCAAGATCCGGTTTTACGATCCATTCACCATAATGTACCAATGTTCCATTAGAATCTTTTACAACTGCTTTCATTGGATAATTCACTGCATCATCATTGCTTAATTGTTTTGTTATATCACAATACAATGAATAAGAAGCGTTACTATTAGAAGCCATTTCTGTTAATCGACTAAAAGTAGCTGGAATACCTGTACTATCATTTGTATGAACACTTGTATCTGTAGAAAGAGAATTTCCTCTGCCATAAGAATACAATCCATCAATAAAACGATAACTGCCTTGTGATAAATAATAAGAACTCTTTGTCGAACCATTGCCTTCTTTTGATCCAAAAGCGTAAGCATTACTACCATTACCAGAAGCTGTTAGTGCGGTTGCACAATAAGCTTGTGTAATACTACCAGCATTAAATGCACTAAATCCAGCAATCACGGTTTTTCCATTGGTTGCGTTCGCTGTGATTTTCGTTAAAGCATACGTATTATAAATCGTTCCACTACTATCATTTAATCCAACAAAGCCACCTGCATATACTTGTGCGTTATCCATTCTGAGTTTGATCGTTGCTTGGTCAGCAGAACAATTACGAATATCTCCTTCATTGTAGCCAACAAATCCTCCAACATAGAGTTTACTATTGGAATAGCCATAAATCGTGCCATCATTTCCTGATAGATCATATCCTGCAGTCGCACAATTACGAATTGTTCCCTTATTTCTACCTACAAGAACACCTTCATAAATCATTTCATTTTGAACGATTGCTTTATTTCGTTTCATATAATAAGAATGATTCGTATTATATTGTGTAGCTAAAACAACATTCAATATTTTTCCAGTTTCACCAACTTGTCCAAATAGTCCAATATAGTTTCCACTTTCACTCACAAAACTTACATCACTAATTTTGTAACAAGTACCATCATATGTCGCATCAAAACGACTCATTTCTCCAATTGGTTTTTGTTGTTCAATTGTTCCATAAGATGTATATGTATTCCAATCATAAGTACAATAAACAATATCTCTTTCTTGTTTATAAGTGATGGATGTATATTTTTGATAACCATTATCAAAATAAGATGCTAAGTTATATAACTGTCTAGGTGAACGAATAGAAACGGAAGAAGGAACATCAGAAAGTTTTGCGTTTTCACTCACCTCTTTGACGCTTCTAGCAAAATGAGGATTAAAATCATAATATTTTGTTTCCGCATTCTCTGCTTCTATAACAACTCTTTCATAATAATTCTCAATAAAAGATGTTGGATTCATACTTTCTTTGGAAAGAGGATAGATCCAATATTCTTCTTGATTGACTGCTACACTGTAATGTTCGCTATTTGTATCAATAATAGAGGATTCTTTTCCAATTGTTACTGTTACACTTTTTGGCATATCCACTTCATTTGCCTTATAAAGAATGCCATAACCATCTCCAATGATCGTTGTATCATTTTTTAAAGTATTTGTTAGATTCGCACCTTCAAAACCAGTACCATCTGTATATTGTTCATAATAAACTAATGCTCCAGAAATAAACTCTGCACTCCAGTCACCATAATGTGGTAGATCCTTTAGACGTGCATATTCATATCCGCTTAAAGATTGTCCCATCATTTGATATGGCACAAGTTTATTCGTTGATGATTTTGTAAATTGATTACTAGGAATGGTAGACTTTGTTAATAAAGTTCCATACGTTTCACCATTTGTACTACTTCTTAAATAATAAGCGGAAGCGTTTTGATTTGTTGAAGTAGAAAGATAAGTACCAATTAAACTACTATCCGTGTCCATTCCACCATCTTCTGCTTGATTATATGCAGCAATGATTGTGTAAGAACTTGTAATAGATGCATTTCCATTTACAATACCTGCACCAACAGCATTTTCTGTACGTTCTAATCCAATAAAACCTGCCGCATATGCATTTTGTATTGTTAATTGATTTGTATTTGAACCTACTAATCCCCCAACAACATTTCCATACAAATAACTATCCGCATAAGAAAGATCTATGGATACTTCACCTGTATTATTTCCTACAAGTCCTCCTGTCAAAGAATTTGTATTCCCTAATACACTTGAAACAAAACTCTTTTGAATCGTCAAAGAACCACGATTATCACCTATAAGTCCTCCAACGATATTTCCTTGTAACCATACAATTGATTCCAAATTTTGATCACTTGTAATATTTGTTGGAATATCATTTTTAGATGAATCTAAATACGAAGCACAATCTATGATTGAAACATTTCCTTTCACTGTACCAATCAATCCACCCGTACTCTGACTACCATAAATTCTTTCACCAACTAATTGAACACCAGTAACAGATAAATCATTCACTTCATAAAACAATCCACTTTCATTTGATGATAAATGATAAATAGAATAATATTGATTCTCATTTTGTTTTGTGAGAAGTGTTGTTAACTTTGAATTATGAATAGATTTAAAATTAGGTACTTTTTTCTCTGTAACATTCCCATTCTGTGTGATCTTTTGAATTGTCACAAATTGATTAAAATAACTTGATTGATATGCATCATAAAAAGCACTATCTTCCGCAAAAGAAATATCATTTTCAATAATTGCATTTGTAATCTCTTTATATCCTTTTACAGGATACTTATTTTGATCAACGATCAAACCTGAACTACGATCTAAATTTTGTAAATGTCTACCACATTGAATCAAAGCAGTATCTGAAGTTGTAGATAATGATTTTTCATACCCAAAGATACTATTTCCAGATGCAGACTTCTTATCACCCTTCACACGTTTATCCGAACATGTTACTTCTGCACTCAATGTAATATCACTACCAGAAACTAATTTGTTTGTATGATTACTATTCATACCAAACAAAGAATCAAAACGTGTACTTGTTTTTGATAAATCATCTAACTTAATTGTAAAGATAATATTTAAACCACTTGTTTCTTTCGATAGAAACTCTTTTGCGTTTCCAATGGTTTGATTTGTTTCTGTATTAATCCAAGTATTATTACTATATTCCATTGTATAACTGTTGTTGTAGACATCTTTTAATACAAAAGAATAAGATAATTTACTCTCACTTAATCCAACAGGTCTTCTCACCGTAACAACAGCAGTATTGATTTCCTCATTGGAATTAATTTGTACATTACTAATTGTTACAGAAGAAGTATTACTGCCAGATGCACCACTACCATCAAAATATCCAACTTTTGGAGAATTGTCATACGTAGAAATTCTTTCATCTCTAGAAATACGAAAAGAATCATTTGTAATCTTATCTCCATTAGTATAATCATTCAAAGCTGTTAGATCATCACTGTAATATACCGCAAAAACACTCGCAGCAGTTAACTCTTCTTTTTCACTACTCCCTTTCTCTACAGCAGTTTTAGGAATAATTTCAATGACCCATCCACATTCATCATTATCTAATTCATCACTTAAAACAGAATCATCTACAATTTCATTGGCAATATCACTATTCTTCACGAAATAATAGATATGTTGCGTTACATTCTCATCCGTTTCAGACCAATACGTATCTGGTATTACACTTAACTCTTTTAGATCGCTATGCGTACTAGGATCATATACATCCATATTCCCCTGTGTATAAAGCTCTGATAATCTATTTTGTACTGCAGTATAAATTGTTTCTGCCTTTGTGTCTAATTCTTTCTGTTTTAAATTTCTCTGTAAAACAAATATTCCAGGAACAATTAACGCAAACAAAATCACAAGTATTAATACACTCACTAATACTTCTGCTAGTGTAAAACCATTCCTTTTCTTATTCTCACCTATATCACAATTCATTTCATCCCACTTAATGTATAAATATACATATATTATTGTAACAAAAAACACCTATATCCGAATCATCAAAACCATTCAAAATCCCATAATTATTCTATTTTCAACAACAAATACTAAAATTATGAAAATTTTTCACAAGAATAACTTAAAAATGATATAAATATAACTTTTATATAACTAATCATTGACAACCATTAGATAACTAGTGCTATACTTTAGTTGTCTTAAAAAAGAGTAGGGAGATAAATAATTATGAAAAAGACAAACAATAAAAAAGGCTTTACATTAGCCGAGTTACTCGTAGTAGTAGCAATTATCGCAGTATTGGTTGCCATCGCAATTCCAATTTTCACTTCACAGTTAGAAAAAGCTAGAGAGGCAACGGACTTAGCTAATATTAGAGCAATGTATGCAGAATGTACAACATCTGCTTTAACAGGAACAGCATCTGATACAACTGTAACAGTAACTCCAAAGGATGGCGTTGTAACAGCTACAGGCAAAGTTACAATGACACAACAAACAGCCGGCTTTGCAGATGGTTCAGAAAGTGTGAAAATTGGAAACATCACTATAAATAGTGCGGATTTTAAAACTGGAACTGCAACTGTAACAGTTACAAGTGATGGAAAAACAAATACTATTGTAATTGAATAATTAGATGTAAGCATTAAAAAAGATTGGATTTTTATTTCAAAAAAATTTCCAATCTTTTTTGGCACTTTATTTGTCTGTACTTGTTGCAGTTTTTATTGTGAAAGTAACTTTATTGTCTGTTGTATCGTATCCAACTGTAACACATCTCCTTCTTTGATGTTTGTTAAACCAGCATCTGAAAGTGTTTGATCACCAATTTTGGTGATACTTGAATCTTGCCAACCTTTAGTCTTTTGTGTGATTGCAACATCTTTTGTCACTGGATTATTACTAGTAGTCGTTAATTCTCCAGAAACAACCTCGGCATATGCTGCTCTTAAGTTAGCTGCATCTGTAGCCTCCCTAGCTTTCTCTAACTGTGAAGTGAAAATTGGAATTTCCACTTCACTCTAACTCATCTAATACTTTTACCTTTTGTAATAATTCATTCTGATTGTTATGAGAATATACATTCATTGTAGTTCGGATGTCTTGATGTCCTAATAATGCTTTTACTTGTTGAGAAGTCATATTTCTTTGTAATAAGTTTGTAGCGTATGCATGTCTTAACATATGAAAATGAAAGTTTTGTAGTTCTGGAATATATTTGTTTAATCGTGAGCATATCGTTGCGAGAGAACGTTGGTTAATGAATGAACCATTTGGTTTGGTACATACTAAGTTAATTGGGATTTTATCTGATGCATCGATTATTCCTGTACCAATTGGATAATGGATTGCGTTATCTTCTTTGATTTGTGTGTAATAGTTTCTAATTGGTTTATTCTTTTGTTTTTCATTGATAAGAATTTCTTTTAGTGTATTTGGAAAATAAACGATTCTTGTTTTATTTCTTTTTGGTGTGGTAAATTCTAAGCGATTTTTGTGTTCTGCGATTGAATACCATTGCTCGTTGTACGATTAGATATTGTTCCTCTAAATGAATATCATCCCAACTTAACGCTACGACTTCTCCAATTCTTAATCCTGTATAATATGCAATTTGAATTGGTAATAGATGTGGATTGTTTCTTATTTTCAAATAAGAAACAATCTTTTTATATTGATCATGGGTGATGGTTTGTTGTTTTTGATATAAGTTTGAAAAAATCTGTTGTTCATTTTGAAATTTTAGTTTTACATATTTCATTGGATTATCACGAATAATATGCATGTGATAGATTGCATATTGAAATGCATTTGTTAGTACTGCTGCATATGCATTGGTTCTTGATCTACTAAAGATTTGATGATTGAAATATTCTTGTAGATCTATTGTTTGTATTTGAATCACTTTCTTTTGAATGATTGCATCCTTCTTTAACATTTTAACAACAGATAAATAGTTATTTTTTGTTCCAATAGAATAAGAACTTTGTAGTAATTCTTTTTCAACATAGATATCTAATAATTGATCTAATGTAAGTGTTCGTTTTAAGTGCTTGTGTTTTAAATATTCAATAAACATCTTTCTTCCTCCTTTAGATGTTTATTGTCTAAAAAAGAATATTACATATGTAATACTCTCAGAAATAATATAAATACGCTACAAATAGCACTCCAAAACAAGCACCCCCTAGATGTGATTTCCAACCTACTCCAGGTAAGAAATTCATAGCTAAATTAATGAATATTGCAGTAAGAATTGAATAATTTGTAAAGATTCCTTCTAATCCATAATTCAAATAAATGAGTGTTAGTTCTACCGCAATCAATCCATATAATGCGCTAGACATACCTCCAGAAATCGAATGTTCATCTCCCATCAGATAATGAAATACATTTCCAGTAACCATAGAACCAACCAATAATATTGTATATGGAATTTTCCCTAATATGAGTTCCATACTTGTTCCCATAGACCATAAACACCACATATTCAATACAAGGTGTAATACTGAAAAATGTACAAAAGAAGCTGTAAAGAAACGATAGAATTCCTTTTGTATATTGTAAGATGGTTTCTCTAATGCTCCACAATCTAACAATGCAATATCATATGGATTTGTTTTTTGTTTTTGTACAAGTCGAATATAATTTCCTATACATAATAAGATTACAATCAAAGTGATAGTCATACTTCCCTCTCTCAATTCTTTTTTATATGATGCTTGTACTAATTATACAAAAAGATTAGGAATCTTGTTGAATTCCTAATCTAATTTTTGAATGGATGAAACTGTTTTATTGTATTCATCTTTAATTTTTTCTAATAATTCTTCTGTTCCTTCAAAAGAACCTTTTCTTAAGATTTCTGTAATAGCAATTGCATCATCAGTCATTTGTTTAAAACTCAAATTCAAACAAATCCCTTTTAATGTATGAGCAGCTCTAAATGCTTTATCAACATCTTTTTCTTTCAATCCATCTTCAAGATCTTTTAAGCTTGTATCATCATTAAATTTCTTTACAATTTTTGTTATCAAAGAAACGTTTTTTAATCGTGAGAAAATATCATCATAATCTCCACCCATTTCTTCATAAACCTCTTTAATATCCATATTTGTCCTCCCTTAACAATAGATATAACAATTAGAAAAAAAGGAGTTAAAACTAAAATACTCTAAGAAATAATTTCACCTAATTTTCACTCTATAATTATAACGTTTAAATAACTATAATGAATAGAGAATTACTGAAATTGACTTTATTTTACGAGAATTTTACTTTTTTCTTTCATTTTTATTTTCATGAATTCTTCTCAAAATAATCAGGAATATGTAAAACATCAAATGTTGTACTTAAATCACGATAAAGTTCTTCTACACTCATTTGTTCTGCATCAATTTCATGTGTCCATAAGCGAATCACTATTTTTTCTACGTTCATATTGAATACCTCTTTTCTTGATGGCATTAATATACACTTACTTTTTCTTTTTACTGTACATTTTTAGGTACAGTAAAACATTTTCTCAAATTTGTTTTTTTCTAAAAACCATGAAAGGTTTATAATTGTTGCGGAGGTACCTATGAGTCAAATTACTACTAAAGAAATAAAATTACATAATGGCGTTGTTATCCCTACTCTTGGATACCGTGTGGATAAAGATCATGGTGAAAAAAATTATGATCGTATATTAAATGCACTCAAAGCTGGATTCAGACATTTTGATATCAGTGCAGATAGTCAAGCTGAAAAAGTCGCACAAAGAGCATTTCATGATAGCCAAATACCTAGAGGTGAACTCTTTATCACCGCAAAGCTAGATAATGACCATCATGGTTATCAAACTGCATTACGTGAGTTTGAAAATACTTTAAAAAGATTAGGCACAGATTATTGTGATCTATATTTGATCAATTGGCCAAATCCTATTAAATATAGAGATACTTATGAACAAACAGCAATTGAAACATGGAAAGCATTAGAAACGATTTATAAAGAAGGAAAAGCACGTGCGATTGGTGTTGCGAACTATGAAGGTAGACATATTGAATTTTGCTTAGAAAAGAGTGAAATTGCCCCAATGGTCAATCAAGCTAGAATCTATCCTGGATTTCCTTTTGAAGAAAATCTGTATTGTGCAAATGAACATAACATTCAAACAGAAGGATTTCTTCCACCACACTACGAAGCTATCCTTAACTCAAATGAATTAGAAATATTCGCAAAAAAATATCACACAACCCCTCGTGCAATTGCGACAAGATACCATCTTGAAAAAGAATGTTTATCTTTATGTTCTGGAAAAGATTTTGTGGAATTAAAAGAATATTTTGATGCTTTTGATTTTGATATTAGTGATGAGGATATGAAATTCTTAGATGTCATGAAAAATTACGGACCTGAGAATATCAATCCTGATACATGTGACTTTTAAAAAAGACTTGGAAATTCCCAATGTCATTAAGTTAAGAAACTAAAATTTAATGACAATGTCAGTAATACGACAAAACCAGGTAGTACTACTGTAATGGTAGCTTCTATACCTGGTTTTCTTATTGCAGTTCTAGTAAATGCACTCATTTTAAACATGACAAAAACATCTTTTGCCAT
>CAVJMM010000031.1:0-22090 GCA_963650865.1 Eubacterium sp. AM49-13BH
CAATGGTGGCATAGGTCTAGGTCGCTCAAATTCAACCGTTCCGCCTTCTTATGCATATATTATAACCTTTTTGTTTTGTTTACGCAAATGCATAATTTGATTTTTGTGCAATTACTAATTAAAAAGATTTTCAGTCTATTTTTGATTTTTCCATACTATTTTTTTTAGTTTCTTTTGCTCATCAATGTAGATCAACCTTACATACTTATCCAGCAGTTTCTTTTGCTTTGTCACAGTAGCTTTTTCATATTCAATATCATTTAGCTTATATCTCATTTCAAGCAGTTGCTCAACGATTCCTTCTGGGAGCTTTTCAATCACTTTGATTCTTTTTACTTCATATTCAAAGTTCTCGTCATACATAACAAAGTTGAGTGTGAAGTTTTTGATTTTGCTGTTAGAGATTCCGCTATCTTTTAACATTTGCTTCAATTTACTCATTTCATACAGGAATGTATGATTCACCATCTTGTATGTCATGCTCTTATTTATCAGATGTGTGACATCCTTTTCTGAAATTCTCATTTTGCAGGAAGCACAGCTATAGTACAAATAGACTGCACTATTGTATCCATAGCCACATGTGCAGGACATGATCCGATTGCATTTATTACACATGATTTTTCTTTTATACAGATAAGAGTGCTTCTTTTCTGGATCATATTTAACCATCATTTGATTTGCCAGCATCCAGTCCTCTTTTGATATTAAAGCTATCGTATGATTTTCTATTTCCTTTCCACCTATCACACAAGTTCCGTAATAGATCTTATTCTGGATAATCCTGTAGACATGGCTATCACACCATGTTCGATCAAATTTATTTTCCTCTTTTAGTATTTTCGTTATTTCAGGTACTGATTTATTTTCATCAATTATTTGCTTAAAGATCCATTTAACAGTTTTCGCCTGTTCTTTCTGGATCTCCAATCGCTTTGTTTTCTTGTTTTTTGTATATCCAAATGGAATTCTCGATTTTGGATAATTCCCCTGCTCAGCTGATTCACTTAATGCACGCATCACTCTTTCGGATATATTCTCTCTTTCCAGCTGTGCCATGCTACCAAGCATGTTCAAAAAGAATCTACCTTGTGGAGAAGCAGTATCTATTCTTTCTGTAACTGATAACAAAGTAACACTATTCCGATTGAGTAGTTCCATGAAATCAGCTAGATCACGTACATTACGAGTTAAGCGATCTATGCAATAGACGCAAACAATGTCTACGCTTCTACTTTTGATTCTTTCAATCAGTTTTTCCATTTTTGGACGATTCAGATTCTTGGCAGACTTGCCTGCCTCTTCAAATAATTCAATTGTTCTTTCACTTTCTTCATAGAATGAGTCTATATAGGACATCATTCTTTTTCTTTGGGTTTCTAGGTTATAGCCTTCTTCTGCTTGCCATTTTGTTGATTCCCTTGAGTACAAAATTATTCTTTTTTTCATTTTTCACCTCTTTTAAAATTTTTTAAAAAATAAATTTTTATGATATAGCATAAACATGTTTATATGGTATACAATTATTTTTGTAAAAGGAGAAAAATAAGAATGAAAACAATAACAGTTTGTAACTCTAAAGGTGGAGTTGCCAAGTCAACTTCATCACAAGCTATCGCAACGATTCTTAATCAACTTGGTCACAAGACATTAACGATTGATTGCGATTCTCAAAGAAACACGTCAGATGCATACAATGCTATCAAAGATTTTGGATCAGGACAAAAGAACATGTTCGATGTCTTCTCAGGAAGATGTGAATTGAAAGATGCTATTACAGAAACGGAGATTGGAGACATCATCGTATCTGATAAACATTTAGATTCTGCAAGTATCTGGATCAAGGATAGCCCAGAAGAAGCTAATTTCTTAAAGAAGAGATTAAAAGAATTAGAAGCAATCAGTGACTATGAGTTTGTAGTAATTGATACTTCGCCAAGTCAGAACCTAGTAGTTGACTGCACATTATTAGCAGCAGATGAGATTATCATTCCTGCTGATGACGATATCGCTACACTCTACGGAGTCATCCAGTTGATTAGCCACATTGGCAATCTAGAATCTTCCTACAATACAAAAATCAACATTGGTGGAGTTCTATTAGTCAAATATACGAACAGAACTAAGAGCTGGAAAAACCAAGAAACATCACTGAATGTGACTGCCGAAAGATTAGGCACTAAGGTCTACAAAGCAAAAATCCCTAACGCTACTGCTGTTAAGGATGCTCACAGAGAGCAATCAAACATTGCTCATGAATTTCCAAAGTCAAAAGTAACAATTGCTTACAGAGAGTTAGTAAATGAATTACTAGAGGAGAAATAAGACATGTCATTTGAAGAAGATATTTTGAAAAAGATTAACAGAGAATTCACTGAAGAAAGAGATCCTTCAGATTACGAGCACAATGCTCCAATCACAGGAAAGCTGAATGTGAAAGACATTCCATTTCTTGAAATCAATCCTTCCACAGCAAACAATGATCTACGTTCTATGGATGATGACGATCTAAGAATCCTAGCTGATTCCATCAAAGAGTTTGGCATTAAAGAACCATTAAGAGTTTATGAAGAACATGAACTGGATTACAAATACAAGATTATTTCAGGACACAGAAGAATTGCTGCATGGCAAATGCTGGTAAAGGACGATAAGTTTAATCCAAGAAGCACACTACCATGTATCATTGTAGAAAAGCCTGCCGATGAAATCTCAGAGAAGATTGATGTAGCTCAATCAAATATTTCTAGAAGAAAACCTAAAGATCTAGTACGTGAAGTCAACATCGCTAACGACATCTGGCAAAAGATTATTGCTGAAGGTAGACAAGAAGATTACAAAGAAAAGCTACTATCAAACTTCAGAAGAAGATATGCTACAAACGACAAGTACAATGCTAATCCAAAGAGATTTGAACGCTATCACTACAGAAGCAGAATTGAATTCATTCGTGCTATTACAGGTCTTGAGTGGACAAACAACACTGTCAATCATGCACTTAAGAAAACTGTAACTGGTGATGTACCAGATAGCGAAGGCAACCTAGAAGAAGATCCAGAAGAAGTAGCTGAGAAGGAAGCAGCAAAAGCTGAAAAAAAAGTATCCAAGCAAAGGATCAACAAGCAATTAACAAAACTGATCGAGCTATTGAATCAGTACTGTAACCAAACAGAAGTTGATGTAGAGGTTAATTCTAAGATTGCTGACTTTGAGGATTTCAGGAACACTTACTTCCCAGAAGAGACAAAGACACGTAAGAAAAAGAGCAAAAACGAGACAATCACTGATGAAAATGTCGATTCATTATTCTAACAAAATGATGTGGTGCAATATTGCACCACACTTTTTTAGCCTGCCATTAAGTTGTGGTGCAGAATTGCACCACACTCTTTTTCACACCTATTTGGTATGTATTTATGATGTGGTGCAGTTTTGCACCACACATGTTTTAAGCGTAATTTTGATGTGGTGCAATATTGCACCACAAGTTTAAATGCACGTAAAGCACGTAAAAATGCAAAGAACGACTCCGTGCAAAGCAGCAAAACAAATAAAAAAACCGTCACAGTGACTTATTTCTAGAATAAGCTACTATGACGGTTTATTCGTTTATCTGGTTAGATATAACTTGATTTAATTTCTTTTCTTCACGCTTTTTCTTGCGTTCTTCCTTCTTGATATCACTCAAGATCAATGTTCTGAGATACAGATTTATATTATCTACAGACTCCAATTTCTGTATGATCTTCTGTCCTTCATCAGTGTTTTTATTCAATCTGAACAGGATGACTTTTAGATTTTCTTTGGCATATTCGTTACGATATTTTGCATATTTCTTGTTATATTCTTTGCGATATTCGTTACGTCTATACTTCTTTTTTTCTTCAGGAACTACATTATCTTCAGTGATAAATTCATTCTTTACTTGTTCTTTCTCTGCCATTTTTTGCCTCTTTCAATACCAAAATTTCTTTTATTTTACTGTGAAATTTTAACATATCAGGCAATTTCGGTAAAGTATGCTATATAAGCTTATTGTATATCGTATAAGCTTGATACATCACTGAGATGCACGAGAAGGTATCTAGAATTGCGTATACGCTCGATTCTCGGCTCAGATGGTCTATTTATCATCTGAAGTGAAACGCTTTGATATGGTGCCTTAAAATGGCTAATTTAGATATTCTCATTTTTAGGGTACTTCTGATTTGATGATTTTGTGTCTTTTAGCACCTTTTCTGCCTCTGCACGAGCTGTTTTAGTAATGAACTCATTGATACTGATTCCCTGCCTTGCTGCTGCACGTTTAATCATCTGGACTGTATCATCATTTGTGACAAAGCTACCACGAGCTTTATTCCTAACTCTCTTTTTCTTTTCTTTTGCAGGAACTCTCAGGTGTTCATACGGATCTTTCATATTTGTAACATAGCCATCGTAGTTATACTGAGGCACAAAACTAAATGGCTCCATATCCTCGATATTCAATCCCTTAACTTCTTTACGGATACTATGACTGATCGCTTTAATCTGTGACTCATCACAGATGACTGTCACGGAACTAGATCCACGATACAAATTTCCATCACACGATAAAGCATGTAATCTATCAATTTCGTAGACGGGCATATAGATGACTGGATCCACTTCATCCCCTACTTGCCAATTACGTCCATTATCGCTATTCACGTTCTCAAACGTCACGGGCATACTATCACGGTATTTAGACAAGCCATCTAAGTAGATCTCTTCATCTGTTTTGAACAGGGCGTACGTCATGGCAGTCAATCCATTGCTGTTAGCTGGAACTACATACTTTCCATCGAAGAGAGGATCGTAGTAAGCAAATACACCAGTATGATTTGAAAACCATTCTTGCAGTTTATTACGTTCCCTTTGGTAGTTCTTATTTTCCTCATCGTTCTTTGGCATGGATGGTATTAGTGGAATATCTTTTACTTCAACGATCTCATGTTCTGTAACTGGATCTATGTTGATTTGTTTTTCTCTGTATCTCAGCTTTCTCGTTTTTTGGTCATCGTACTGTTTCAGAATCTTTTCTTTTGCTTCTGGTTTCAGCATACCTTTCTTCCATCCAGTTGCCATGGAATAAACCAAAGCATCCTGATTGCAAACAATCAAAGCTTGTACCTTCACATGTCTTTGGTACACTCTAGCCATTTCAATATTCAATCTTTCTTCAAGATTCTTTTTCACGATAGCATCTGAATAGTTCAGTTTAAACATCGTTCCAGTTCTGTACGGTTGAACGTAAACCATGAATATTCTTCTGCTGTTAAACACGACACCTTTGAATCTAGCCATACGGATGACATCACTTCCTTCAGCGATATAATCTTTAAACCATTCCGTTACCTCACGTTTGGAATAGAATACGCCTTTACTCAAGATCTCTTTCTTTTCTTTTTCAGACAATTCTGTTTTGTACGGTGGGTACTCTCCGTTATCCCAATCAGTGAACACATATTCTTTCTGAGACAAGCAATTGACCAAATCCTTCATAGAAGGTTTGCTACACTCATGAACTGCAATACCGTTGAACTTCAACATAACCTTAGCTCTACACAAGTCAACGTAAGGCTCTACAGCGTTACGTCTTCTGGCGAGTTCATACTCATAAGTCATTTCATCAGAGTATTTGCTATTATACGAATCGGGACCATCTTTATCGCAAACATACAATCTTCCAAGTTTCGTGATCCACACGGTGCGGCTTGGAAGAATCTCTTTAGAGTCTTCGATGAATCCGTACTCTTTCAAACGCTTCAGTGATTGAGATATCTGAAAGTTATAGGAATCTCTAGCGATTAGTCTCAAATCATCCAGCTGCATGAACTGGGCGTGGTAGAGATACTCCAGAAGATTCCAAGTTACTGAGTTTCTTCTGATTGTCTTTTTCTCACTCATGTTATCTCCTTTCTAGATTGTCACAGTAGCTTTAGCATTTCTTAAGTATTCATTCCTACTATGACAAATCAACTTATTGTTCTTTTCTTTTTACACATTCTCTTTCTAGACTGTTTTATTCATGATATCCATCATTCATAAAACTAGTCCTATCATCATTTCTAATTCTCATCATCACTACGACAAACTACATCCAATCTGTCACAGCAACTATAGCAGCACATTTCACAACTAGGACAAATCTATTGTGTTCTGTCACAGCAACCTAGAATTACTAGCACATTGCAAAACCAAACAGACTGTTTTTCCGAACAGCTAACGCTATTCTCCAAAACTTCAAACAATTTTGGCTCGCAAACCCCACTAAACACTAGGATTTAAAAAAAATAACCTATACCGTACATAAATCTAGCTAATATTTGACATGTAGGGCATAAGTTATTAAATGCCATTTCTAAATCACTATGATGTAGGGTATAAGTTATTTGTGTACTTTAGGATGTAGGGCATAGGTTATTTCAACTAAATTACCACTTCAGGATGCTCAAGTGCTGTCTTTCGAGATAGAAACACGAATTCCATCCCTTCTTTTTCCTCTTCTGGCACCAGTTGGAACTTAGAAGCAAAGTTCATTATGCTTGCTGAGTCGTTGATTGAGATATGTCTTGCGACTGCATTGATCACATTTCCAGTTTCTTTGTTATCGTTGTCTGCAAATGTCTTTCTGTTGAACTCATGTGCCTTCCTAATCACAACTACTACGAACGGTGTTTCGATGCACTGCAAAAGTGACGTGTTGTGTTCTGCTTCCCATTTACATAGTCCAATTTCTGCACTTTTATTGAAAACGTATGAATAGTTCCAATTCTGATTAAAAGTAAGTGGTGTAAACACTCGTAGTATCTCTCCATCGAAAGAAACTTCTGACGTTGCTAAATCTGTCGTAAATAATTCACCATCTTTAATACCGTATTCAGAACTTTCGTAATTGCTAGGTGATAAAGGATAGTACAAATGCTCAAGAATTGCACCAGTACTATCCAATTGTTTTGACGCTAGGTTGCGAATACTCAACAAATACTCGGCTTTTTTATAGATATCCGATTCACCAACCGTTGACAGTAATTCTGCAAAGTAATTTTCATTATCAATTGTCTTGTATAAAAAATCTATATTACTCATATATGATGGAACGCCTGTATAGAACTTCTTTCTCGTCACCTTACCAAGCCTCACTATTTTTTATCTTCTTTAGGATGCGGTAATGATGCGGTTGCATTTCATCGACTACAGCAACGATATTAAAGCCGAGATTTTTAGGCACACAAAATGCCATCTCTTCATCATCGAACAAAGCGATTCTTCGTAAGTGTTTCCTTTCGTCGATATTCAACTCACGTTGTGACGATTCAATTAATAACGATTTTGGACTTTCAAACCCACGCTTGAACTTAGCTACTTGAAAAAGTCTCGATACTGACTTTTCATTTGGTGGAACGATAAATTGCAACGTCCAAGGCTCGGTATTTATAACGTATTCCGATACGTTAGGCAACATCGTAGACAAAAGCCACATGCAATCGATTATATCTGTTCCGTCTCTCGACTCTTCGTAATTTATTCCCTTTTTTACCATGCAATATTTATCGACCTGAAGATTAGCTAAACGTGTATCGTTCGTCAACGTGACATATGCACCTTTTGTTAGCACATATCCATCTTCAGTTAAATACAAATCACCGTGCGATTGCATTTTCTTCAGTAAAAATCGAATGTATTCAGCATTTACTGTATCGCCGAACTGAGAGTATATCATCGAACACAGTAAAGATTGCGTCATCACGGAAACGTGACGGAGCGTATCTTTTACGAAAACTTCGACTTCATCATCATTTCTGAACATAAGCACCAACTCCTTTCCTTTAACTTTTGCAGATACTCAACGACATGAAAAACGCTAGTGTTCAACACTAGCAACGAGTAAAGCGTTCTAAACTGTAACTTTGTGAAGGTTTCAAAACAAGTGACGAAAACAGAAACTTTTTGAGGTGACGAAACGAGAAACTTTTTGAGGTGTTCTATTGTGGTACTTTTATAAGGAACTTCAATAACGTTTGAACTATTGTCTCTCATTGTTTCTTTTATCCGTTTCTTTATCGTGTTGCACCATCATGTTAAAAAGCTCATCATCAAACTCTATAAACTCTTCTGTATCTTCATTTGAAGTTTTTGATACATTATCTGTTTTCTCTTTTGAAGATACCTCTTTGTCATGTTTAATAATTTCTTCCAAAAGTGCATCATCAAACATCATGAAATTATCTTCGTTCGTTTCCTTCTTTTTTTCTGTAATCTGTTTACCATCTAGAAGATTTGCTAGACTTTGGTTTGCATACTTTACATTGTTTAATGTACTTTGTCTGTACGAAGCCTCTTGATTCATTTTTTCTAAAAGTTGATGATATGCTTCCGTTTCTGTTTCTTCGGAATAATTACCGAATAACAACTTCTCTATTTCATCCTTGTGTTCTTTCCATTCTTTTTTCGTTTTATCGTCAGTGTAGAAAAGTAATTTTTCGATACTTCCATTGATTACTTTCAAATTGATATATGTTCCACCTGCATTAAATAAACATTGACCAGGTTTTTGATTTTGTAATCTCTTGATTTGATCCACTGTTAAATGTAATAGAGAACCAATCATTGTCGCATTATCTTCTGTAGTCTTTAACAACATCTTCGTTGCGGTATTGTCCAACAATGTTTTACCTGTTGTTCCACCATCATATTTCATCAAATCATCTAATGACTGTGTAGCAACTACCATCGAGCAGTTATACGCACGCACAAGACGAATCATCTTCGTTGCCAATTTAACAGCAGATGGAGATTTACATACCTTCCAGAACTCATCAAAGAATACAGCTTTATGTGATTTTGCATCTGCTTTGATCTTTCCCCATACATAATCCATTGCTAAATACAAAGCAACAGAAAAATCTTCATCTGACATTCCTTCTAAACCAAACACAATAAATTTATTAGATAGATCTACATTTGTTTGAGCGTTCCATGTTTTACCAGATCCATTTATATAGTAGGACATTACATCTGCAATTCCTCTAGTTCTAGGATTCTCATTTAAGGTATTATAAAGATCCTCTAATATAGGCATCTTCTTAAAACGTTTATGTTCTGGATCAGTTGGATCAATCAATGATTCATTATCTTCAGTAATACAGAATGGTTCTTTTTTATAGGTTTCATGTATTGCAATATTCAAAAGTGTTCCATCGGCAGGCGATAATCTACCAGTCTTTAATTCAATCCACTCAACTAACGATTCCACCTTTGATTCTAGATACGATCTACTTTCCCCTTCTGAAAAACCATTATCATTTACTGATTCATCATGAGGTAGTATCTCCATGATATTGATACAATCTTGTGTTCCAGTAGCCAATGAGATAAATTGTCCACCGACTGCCTCTGTAATTCTTTGGTACTCGTGTTGTTTCTCACACGCAAAGAGAATTACAGGAACTTGTAGCATTCTTAATCTTGTAGCTACTGTTAATGTTGTAACTGTTTTACCACCACCTGATGTTCCAAAAATACCAACGTTCATATTTGTAAACATTGCATTGTTCCATAGGTTTGGCATTACTGGTGTATTATTTGAAGATTCATCTACTCCAAATAAGATACCTTGTGGATCAATAAACTCTGGTGTAGTAAATGGATACATGGATGATGCACCACTTTCTAACATATTTCTTTTCGCATATTGGAAGTTCACTTTATTCATTCTTCCAAATGGCAACGCTGAGAAGAAAGCCTGTTCTTCCATATATCTATAGCGGTCAATCTTTAGTCTTTGATTCTTTACCATTCGTTGAATGATGTCATATTTCTTTTCAACTTCTTCAGGTGTTCTGCCACTAATCGTAATCATGACAGCACCATAATAGAATCTCGCACCATTGCGTAAACCATTGTTTAGATATCTTCCTGCATTTAATGCATCTTCAGCAGACTCACTTCCGATAGTATCTTCTTTTGCATTGTAAAGATCACCTTTACTATATTTAATAGAGTTCATGATCTTCTGCCTTCTAAAGTCAGAATTATCTCTTTCAAAATAGATATTGATATCAATTCCTTGTTCTGTATTGATATATGGAGTTAACCATCCAGGTTCTACATATGTGCTATAACCATCTGAAGGGAAATATGCAAACGTATAATATGTATCATTATTAACAACGATATAGTTCTTATTTCTAAAATCAATGCTAAATGGTGATAGATATTCTGATGGAGAAATGAATAAACTAGAATAGTCGATTCCTTTTTCTTCGGCAAATTCCTTATATTTGTTTAGCACTTCTTCTTTGCGTTCTTTGTAGCTTTGCTCACTATTTCTATTTAGAATCTGATAAAGGATTTCTTCGATTCCTTCATTCTCTGCTTTATAGTACTCATCAATATCTCCATCTGGGAAACCATGATGAATGACCGTATTACCACAATTGCTTAATGCCGCTTCAATCTGTCTAGCTTTTTCATTCAAGTTATCACAGATAGAATCATATGTAGGAATCTCTCTCATAGAATAGTCTCTTGTAAATTCAAATGAGATAAAGAATCTTCTTTGTGTTGAATACAATTCATGATTTACAATAACGTTCTTATATTCTTGTGCCATTCTACGCAATGACGTTTTATCTTCATTAGCAATCTTATCTGCTAGATAATTCTTTTGTGCTGATAAATTTGCAGGAAGTGTGATTGCTGTAAATTGCACATTGTTAGGACATTGCGTAATAACATTCTCAAAGTTTCTAGCAACTTTATATCTTTCTGATCTCGTATACAAATTAAAAGGAATTGGTGAGATTTCCATTATTTTAATGAAACGATTGTCTTTTGTAATTACAACACCACGATAGATCTCTGCAATCTTTATATTGGATTGTACAGATTCATGAGGTATCTTTTTAACGTTCTTTTCTTTTCCCATCCATTATTCTCCTTTCATTTTTTTCTTTTGTTGTTTTTTGTATAAACGTCTTTCTTTTCTTGTCATGTATTCTTCAGGTTTAGCAACACTATCTTCATCATCTTCAAAGTAATAGTCTTGATATTCCTTAAATGCTTCAACTTGGCTTGTAACTTTTCTCTGTTCATTTTCGATAGAGTTACGTCTAAATTGATTCCATACCAAAGCAAATCTATCTTTATAGACCATTGCATCTACAACATATTCATCATGATCCACTTGTTTTGTTTCTGTTTTAAAGTGACTGTTATAAATAGCCACTCTTCTTCTCTTTTTAAATCTGATGATATAACGCAGGTATTGATAGATTGTTCCACCTTTAAATCCATAAGCTACTGGTACAGCAGTCAATCCAAAGCAAACGATCATGTTTCTGATGTTGTCAGAGTTCCAAGGTTTCTTATATACAAATATAAGGAAATACAATGCAACAACGACTGCACCAGTAATAACCGCTTGAATAAAATTGATATATTTCAAACTGACAGAACCCAATAGATTAAATGAGTTTTGATAGTTTTGAGGTATCACTAAATATTCTTCATCATTATTCGCCATTATATTCACTTCCTAAAAAACTTAAATATTCTACATTTGCATATAGATCACTTGCCAATAGTTGAACCAACTCTCTGAATTTAGCAGGTGTTGGATTATCATCAACCCAAATAGAACATTTCATTTTTAAAGTATTGTTTTCATATTTCAACATTCCATTTGCATTCTCATCATTTAGTTGCTCTATTTTACCTTTGATATAATCCACTTTGTTTTCTGGTACTGTCCAAGGACATCCAATCGTTAAAGCAATCAAAGGTTTCAGATTATAAAGATGGATGTGCATATCAATATTTCCATTAGAATTATGATAAGTGTAATTACAATCTTCTGTGTACCTCGCACCGATTCCAGTCATTATATCTTCTAACTTCATCTATAGCTCCTTTCCATATAAATAAGGTAAAGGCACTCACATTTCCTGCAAGTGCCACATTTGATAAATCATCATTATAACTTTCTAGCTCTGCCTCTTACATAAGTATCTAGTTTTTCTTCAACAGTAACTAAAACTCTATCATTACGATCTAATTTACGACTGCCTAACAATCTAGATTCATGTACAGATGCTAATACACCATTACTTAAATTAATACTGTAGATATGTGAATTCTTGTTATAGCTACTTACATATCCCATTTGAACAGAACCTACTGGCATTGTCTTAATTGCCTTTGGTGTAAATCCTCTATCAAATAATCTTCCTGATACAGATAGATATACCCAATCTTCTTTTTCTTTCTTACCAGTTGGTAGACCGTTCTTTCCAATAATTGCATCGCCTTTATGATGGATATAGCACTTTTGGATCTTTACTGAGATCTTGCTACCATTAACGATCTTCTTACCATTGATATAGCAATTTGTGCAATCTGTTACTACCGATCTACCAGTTAATTCATATGCTGAAATATAAGACTCAACGCCACAACATTCAACCTTTACACCATTTGTACGTGTCTGTAATACGTTAGCAAAGTATGTATCGTTTTTGTTGATCTTCTCTTTTGTATCTTTTGAGAAGAACCAGAACTTCTGATAGAAGTGCATAGCAGACTTTCTATCACCTTGAATAGCATAAGTATATGGTGTTTGCCATACATCATATTCATCATTTGTTCTTCTTCGTTTTGCTTCTTTGATAAACATTGGAATACGAGAACCAATTTGAAATTCCATTGTTCTCTTTCTCTTTTCTTCTTTTTGTTCCTTTGTCATTGATTCATATGCACTACCAAAGATTTGATTTTCCATCCAATAATCATCTTCGTGTATGAATACTTGCATATCTGGATATTTAGGCATTGTAACAATCGCATATAATCCATTAGGTGCATTTTCAGATAAACCAATTTGTACAGATGTTAAGATTCCCCATACTAAACTTTTATTTTTCTTAAATCCTGTAATTTCTGTCCAGTTAGATGTTTCGATTTCATCTAATGTTGCTTGGTTAAGAGAATCAGCAACCATTGGATCTGTTTCAATACCTAGTTCCTTATGAACTTCAGGTGTTTTTTCTTCATTTTCTTTTGCAGAAGTTTTCTTCGCTTTTTTTGTTTCCTTTACAGCAGGTACTTCATCATCTTCAAACATTTCTGCTTCTACTACTGGATCAGGAATTTCTTCTGTTTCTGTAACTTGTTGCTCAGCTGATAAATCATCAACTTTTGTTAAATCAATTTCATTTGTTGTAGTTTCTTCAACTACTTCTTCATTCTTTTTTGTTCTTGGCATAATTTGTTCTCCTTTTCTAAATATCTATGTCTCTTTCGACTTCTTTATGCTTTTTATTTTTCTTCGACCTTTTCTTGACTTGTTTTTCAATTTCAGGTTCTTGTGGGAATAGTGATTGTTGTGTTGCAGGTTGATTATTACTATTTACATAGTTATCAAATTCTTTATCTGCTTCTGTCTTTTTCTCTTCCTGCTTATCATCTATTTCAATGATCTTTGTTTCTTCAACTTGTTCAGGTGTATCATTCGATATCAAATCAGATTCGTTCAGTACGAATTCTTGCATCATTTCTTTATCTTTTTCTCTATTCATCGACTTCAAGAATTCTTCAATTTGGTCATTTGTTGCGTATTCTCCCGTATTGATAGGTGTATTGCTCGTTTCAGTAATAATAGGAATCTGTTCTGTTGGTGCTTCATCAATAGCAACGTTACTTCTATCTACATCTAATACCAAAGAGTCTTCATTTTCAGGCAGACTGATTTCACTGATTTTTGTTACTATTTGGTTAATTGTCTTTTTTAAGCCACTTCCAAAAGCATTTATAGCATCTTCTGTCTTTAGTAATTTGTTATAAATGGTTTGATTCACTTCGCCTTTTTCAATACGCTCATTCAAAGGTAGAATGTCATTTTTTAGATTCACTCTTAGATCTTCTCGATACATTGGATGCAACTTGTAATAAAAAGTATTTAAGATGATTGGATTATCTACACCATGACATAACAAGATTGACCTTTTTGGTAAATGACCTATTTCTTCTGGTGTCATTAGTTTGGATTTAACAGTATGAACATTTAATGTATCTGATTTCACTGTTCCAAATACCATATTTGTTTCTGTATGGCTTTCTGTTAATACTGTTGTATCTCCTAGTAAATCAGAAAAGTAATTTGTTGTATCTGTTTCCGTACCACCTAAGAACATTTTGCAGTTGGTATTCATCTTGATCGTATGAGCAGCTTCTTTTCCATAGATCTCCTCAATCTGTGAATGAGATTGGAAAAGCATTGTCATATTGATCTTTCTACTTCTGATTGTAGATATTTGTGAAGCTAAGAATGTTGCTTCACCTTTTTTAGATGGAAGTCCACCAATCGCACCTACGGAATACATTTCATCTAAGAACATGTAAACAGGTAATGAAGGATTTTCTTTACCTGCTTCTTTCGCATTCTGTTCTTCAAGATCATATTCCTCTTTAATATCCATCATCATAAACGCAAAAAACAAAGATAGGATTGCTCTAAATGTAGAGTCACCATCTTTGCAGACGATATATAACGCTGTTTTCTCTTTGTTGATCGTTCTTAAGTTGATCTTTGGAGTAGACATTGCAATTCTTAAACTTTGGTTATTGAACATACTTAATCTAGTAGCTAGATTCTGCTTAAATCCAATCCATCCATTCGGAACTTTTTCGATAGTATCCATGATCGTCTTTAATGCTTGTCTAGCAGAATGGTTACTAGGTGTAGATGCTACTTCCTGAATAATCAATGCTTCATAAGCCTGCCAATAGTGAACATCATCAATTGTTGCTGTTGGAGCTGTCTTATCAATCGTTTCTACAATCGTATTAAATTCTTCTTCTACTTCTTTTGATATCTTACCTGATTCAACAATCATTCTTTTGACTTTATCTTTAAAATCATCAAGAGAATCAACTTGCTTCTCAATTGGTCTTGTATCACTATCTTTAATACCAAGCTTCAGTAGCTTTTTGTACATTGCTACATAATTTGTTTCAAAGAAGTTTTCTCTTTTCCAAGTCAAAACTGATATTAGCAGTTTCAGATACGCTGCTGCACCTTCAACGTAGTATGCTTGTTCACCACCAACACCAGCTGTGTTAGGAAAGTAGACGTTAACGAACATATCCAAACGTGTTGGATCTAATCTTCCTTTGCGTTTTGTTCTATCAATGACTTCACCTAGAAAATCCCATCCATCACAATATTCTGGATCAAGAACATTTAATGTGTATGCTTTATAACCATTTAAGTCTCTTGCGATACACACTGATTCTTGACGAATTTCAGCGGCTTTAGGATCAATACAAGCAAATGATTCTCCACGCTTGATACATTGATAGATGTTAGGTAAACCAATTGTAGATGTTTTACCAGTACCTGCTTTACCAATACCAAGTATGTTACATTCTTCTACTGTTCCATCTGCCATCTTCTTTTCAGATACTACTTGAGTTCCGCTATCTGTATCAGGAATTTGTCCATATATCTGTTCTACAGAATTTTCAATAGAAGTAACTGTGAATTTTTCTCTAACTTCATCATCATAGTTCATCATGATAGCTGATCCATATTCAGAAGATTCAGCAATCTCTCTATGCGTATAAGGCATAATACCACGCACACCTGTTTTTCCTTTTTTCTTTGCAAGATACATGATTCCTGCAAAATTCAAAGCAAAGAAACACAAGTATGTGATTAACGACATTGATCCAACAAGTCCATTTTTAATACTTGTAAAACCAAACATCTTTGCTAGTAGCAACAAAAAAGCTATCTCTATCAATATAAAGATAGCTAATATTTTTCTTCTTTGTTCTCTATTATAGCTTCGATACTTTAAATGTATCTTATATAACAGTGAACTTTTTGGAACCCATGATTCCATGATCTGTTTGATCACTTCACTAAAAAAGTTTCCATTCATTTTCCAATTTCTTTCTACCAATTCCTTTCAAAAAAATGTGGTGCAAATCTGCACCACACATAAAAAGACAGTTCAATTTACTTGAACTGCCTCATTAACCCATGAATTACCTGTAGCATAATCAATTTCTATGTTTGGTTGTACATTGTACACATAGACATGGAATTTGAACTGTTTGTCTTGCGACAATGCTTGAAGTTCAACTCCTCTAGCTACAAGTTCATTTCCTTCAAATATTGGTTTTACATGATATTCAACATTATTTCCTGTTTCCTTTATGTAATTCAATATCTGCATTTCAAAATCTAATTGTGTTTCGCTATTTGCATAACGTGTTTCCGTAATTAGATTTTCTTTGATATTTGTATCATTTCCATATAATGCAAACATGATCAGATGTCCACGATTATACAAATACTTATCTGAAATATAATCATCATATCTTACAGTTTGCCATCCAGAAGGCTTTATCATACCGATACTGCCACGTTCTTCTGTAGCAAGCGTATCAGTACCAACACATGCTTTTGCTTCACCACATCTTCCTAATTCATCTAATTCAGATGTTTCAAAGTATGTTGTTTCACTTACTTCCGTAAAATCTGGTTGATTATCATTTATAACGACATATGCTTTCCCTGAAAAGCTAGGAAAGTCAGAAACAGACGTTGCTTCGGCAGTCGATGTTACAACATCATCTTTTATAAAGTAATCTGATAGATCAGAAGATATCTTAGGATATTGCGAAACAACTCCTGCAACAATAGCACAAATTCCTATTGCTAATTTAATAGTGTTATTTGTTTTTCGTTTCATTCATTTTGCTCCGCTTCTTCTTGTGCTTCTATTTGTTCTTCCCAAGCATCCTTCATTCCATCATCGAATACTTTTATTAAATTTCCATCTTTCATTGGATAGATATCTGCATCTATAAAACACACATTGTATCCATCTAATTTGTAGTAATCTCCATGTTCAAAGATTATATATCTTCCTGCACTACTATCAGCATATTCTTTGATTGCTAGGAATGTTGATTTTTGATCACCATAATCCTCAAATTTAAATACTTTATCCATATTTACATATTCACCTGTACCTGTTCCTGCATACATACCGTTTAACAGATTGTATGATGAATATTCTCTTCCAGTTCCAGAAGCATCACCTGTATCTCCTTCTTCTGGTAATTCACTTGAGGAACTACTTGAATCTGAATTAGCTATGTTATCAGGATCATCTTCATCATATTGTGTTTGTACATGAAGATAGGCAACAGCACTTTCTCCATTAGGAAACTTCAATTCGTATTTCACATCATGCATTGTATCAGGTTGTGAAAAATCATATTCTTCCCAAGTAAGATAAGGACTGCCAATTAAAGAGAATCCTTCAGGTGCATTTTCAACTGTTGCTTTTGAAATAAAGAACTCATATTGAAAATTAGTTGTTGGTAACAAAAATGTACTTGATTCCGATAATTCCAATACTGGTTTTGTTAATTCAACGCCATTGTAATAGTTCTCATCATCTTCATTATTGGATCCATTCTTAAAAAAGATGTAACATCCAATTCCTGCACAAATCAAAATAATGATTAGTGCAATAATTCCTATATTTCTTTTTTTCATAATCACTCCTAAAATCCAAACACTTCTTCTGGTCTCATTTTACATGGTGCATCTGTAGAAGAACACAACCTTCCTAAATTCCATCCTGTTCCACATGTCCAATCACCATCCCAGTTAGCAGCATAATTAGCATAATTGTCTGCCGAACCTAGATACATGATCTCTATGTGACAGTGCGGACCACTTGAGTTACCAGTACTACCAGAATATCCAAGTAGCTGTCCTGCTTTCACAGACTGTCCAGTAGAAACAACTAGACCTTGTGTCATATGGCAATATTTTACTGCATAAAGGCTTCCGTTTATAGGAGTAAGCAACAATATCATGTTACCACCGCCTGCTGTTCCACCTGAAGCAGATTGATAATTACCTAAATAACCTGTCGTTACGCCATCTGCTGCTCTAAGGATTACTCCATCACCAACAGCAAGTAGATTTGAATGGTTTGGTACAGCTAGATCAATTCCTCTGTGTTCTCCACCGCCAGGATATGACCATGTTCCAGCTGTAATACCAACACTTTGATCTGTTGGGAATGTCCATCCATTTGAGGAAGCAATGTTTTTCAGTCCTGAAACACCACTTCTTTCAAATTCTGAATCGTTTTTAAAAGCACCTTCGCTACTTAATGTACTTTTATTCATATCTAGCACATCGTTTACTTCTGATTCAAATATCTGTCTAGATTCTTCTTCTGTAATGCCTTTTTCTTCAGCATAGTTTTTGATACATTCATCAACATCATCTTTACGATATTCGCCAAGATCATATTCAATATTGATTTTTACGTCACCAGAATAGAAAAGATAAGCATCTTCATCCGCTTCACTTGCATCAGAAATGACTTCAGCATTTTCTAATATTGAATCATCAACAACATATTTATCTATTTTACCGATCTTATTACCATTATATTCGTTAACATCATCATCTTTCGTACCATACTTTTCACTTGTACCATCAACTTTTAATGTACAAGCTCTTGCATAGGTAGATGTCAAACTACCGTTTGTCTCTTCTTTCTGATACCAGATCTTATAGCCTTTGCCATCACAATGGCTTCTGAACCAAATATCATCTTGTGTTAATTGGACACCATTTTTTGTTTGCATCATTTTGACATTTGCATAAGCTTTGCCGACTTTAAAGAAATTAGTCAATAAGTTTGAATTTACTTGATCTTGCAAATAATCAACGGAATTAGCAGCTTCTTTCTTTAACTCTTCCTCTTCATCTTCACTACTCAGATTATCATTGTAATGATTATGATGATAGATCGCTGTATTGATTGCTAAAAAGTATGTAACAACATCATCAACGACCGTATCAATAGATTTTGGAGTTATATCAACACTGACAGATTGATTGTCATAATCTCCATAATTCTCAGTAATATAAGACTTTGCTTTTTCTTCAGCGTTTTCATACGCAACTTTCCAAAGTGCTTGTCCAGAATCAATCAAATCTCCACTTTCAGATTCATATTGACCTGATAGCAAAGAATAAATGTTATCTCTTTGCGTTTCATAAACGCTAGGCATTGTTTCAATACTATCTTCATTCATAAAGCCAGTAAAGATACAGACAATGATCAATGCAGCAACAATCAGAAGTATCAATCCTAAGCCTAGTGATAACACTAAACCTAGGATTGCACTAACTGTTTTCTTAGCGATTGCTTTACCTGCTGCTTTGGCAGTCTTTTTCAGAGTTGCCTTTGGAGCTTCTTTCATTGCTTTTACAAATGTTTTTGCTCCTGCAACTGCTTTTTCACCTTTATCTATTGCTTCACCTATTTTTTTAGGTGCAGCAGCAGCTTTCTTTCCAGCATCTATTCCTTTTTTTGCTGTTTCTTTTTCTTTGTTAAACCCCTCATGGAATTCATTCCCACTACGTTGATCTTCGTAATATGACATATATATCACCTACCTTTGTAGTGGTTTAAAGAAGTCTTCACTATTATCATCTAATATTCCATCATTCTCAGTTGTATCTAACATATCAGAATGTCCATCAAACTTCGTCAATTTTGGTTGAGGAGTAAAGTCACTTGTTGGATGTCCACTGTCAATAGCATCTTGTGCTTCAAATGCGTCTCTAGCTTGTTCTTGGATTGCATCAATTGCATTTTGTGCCATTGCCTGTTTTTCTAAAGCAGCGTTGATTGCTTCTTTTTCTTCTCTTGTATCAGGATTTGTGTATGTTCCATCCAAACCACTTAGAATAGCACTCTTTTCATATGTCATATCATTAATGATTTCATCACGAGCAATTTTGATTTCGTTACCATCACCATTCACGCTACTCAATTGTTGATCAATATAAGCATTTGTTGCCTCTTTGCCTGCATCTTGCATTTGAATTGCATATAATGGCGTGCCATCTTCATCAACACCTAAAGCAAATCTTCTAGGTGTAGTTTGGAATCCACTTACATATTGACCATTTGAATAGTCATTCTTTGTAGCGATCCAATTGCCTTGAGAAATGCTGCCATCTTTGTTGACTTCTGTTGTTCTAAAGAACAAGTCATTGTTATTAGACATCATTAAGCCTGAATCAATATTCATACCATTCATGTATTTATCAGGTTGCAATAAGCTGATTGCATCTGCATTTGAGTACAAACGATAGTTTGGTGTAGCATCACTTTTCTTCTTAAGTTCTGAATACTTTTGATTTGCACCAGTAGCTCCAACGACTTCATATGCTTTTAAGTTACCGTCAGATGTAGCATTGACACCATTGCCAACATATCTATGACCTGCTTGAACACCTGCACGACCTCTATCTTCTGATGAGAAAGCCATTGTTACAGGTTTAGCCGCATATGTTCCATCCGAGTTCTTCTTTTGCAAAGTACCGTCAATTGCAAAGTCTCCATTGCTTAACTTTCTTACGTTACCTTCAGGAGAAGGTATGAAGTTTGGCATTGTCTTATCAAGATTGAGTGCTTTAGCAGCATCCATATTCGTAAGATTCGATTCTTTACCACCAAGGAAGTCATTCATCTTGTTAACTGCATTGTTCATTTCATTTTGTGCAGTTTCTACGCCAAGTCTAGTTTCTTTAAGACCATTTTTATTAGATTTCACATCTCCAACACTGGAAACAAAACCGTTGTTTCCTTTCATTTCTTTGACTGCACCAATTTCAGTTGCCAATTGCTTTTTATCTTCATTTGTTAGATTACCACTAACAGATAGCTTGTTGTTCTTCTTATCAAACGCAGATTTATACTTGCTATTTTGAACATCTTTAGCAATATCAGCAACTCCTTGTTTGTGATTGTTACCTTCTTTTTTAAGTAAGACACTTGGATCAAGAATCTTATTTCCGTTCATTGGCTTACTTGCAAAGCTATTTCCAATCATTGTCGCACCAATCGTAGCAGCCGAAGCAACACCAGTAGCTGCTTTTTTAGTATGAGCAGCAACACTTCTTGCTGTCGATAAGCTAGATGCTGCACCTGCAAAGAAGTCTCTTGCTGTTGATGGTGAAGGCATTGTGTGTAATCCGAATTCATTTAATATCTTTTCGGAGTTCTTAGATAATGACAGAATTGCTAATGCGATACAGAAGTCCAAGAAGATATGACCGTTCTTAACGATTCCTTCTTCTGAATCAATCGCAGCCGCCCAAAAGTTGTTTAACTTTGTGTAGAAGCAATAAAACAAGAATGTGTTCAGCATAATTGCTGCAATCTGAGTGAATATTGAAATGAAATACTGTTTTGTTGCAGTTTCGTTATCATCACTTGCATACATTGACATTGCAATAGGACAGAAATAATAGCTTACGTAAAGTGTAATAAATCTTTCTACTTGATTTAAGACTGCTGTAAATATGTTATATAACAATATACCTGACAGCAATAATAGACCTAATGCATTTGTAGTACCTGAATTAGACATTGCTGATAGATCAAGATCACTCATATTGTCGATACCAAATGCTCCTGTTATATTTGTCATTAAGGTATCTGCATATCCAAAGACAATTTGAAGTAAATATTTAGTAGCAAATATCAATGTTGCAGACATCACAAATTTTTTGATGATTGTCATTGGTGAAACACGATAACTTCCATCAATAGAATTTGTTATCAGTTTTAAAATTGCTGTGTATAGATAGATTGACCACATAGCCCAAGCAACACCACTTATAATTGTTTCTAAATAACTAATTCCAGGAACGATTCCTTCTGTGCCAGTCATTGAAGAAACATCAAAGTTTAGACTTGTTATTCCATTCCACATGTTCATCCCAATTTGTAATAAACATTGTGAGATTGTAGTCAACAAAGACTCAAATGGATGCCAGATCCAACTTGTTTTCACTGTTTCTAAGGCAACTGGTGCTGTAAATGTTACTAAATTCATAATATACACCTCTCATAAAAATAAAATGTATGAGGTATCCGCTACCTCATACATCATTTGCAACATGTTTGTAATTATGCAGATTTAACAGAATTACCGATATCTACAACCC
>CAVJMM010000031.1:22100-24148 GCA_963650865.1 Eubacterium sp. AM49-13BH
CTGAGCACATTGGATACCAACAAGTGCAATTACGACAACCAACAATTGTTGTTTCTTTCTTGCAACTGTTTGAGCATCACTTGAGAAGATCATCTGCAAGAAAATAACTGCAAATGCAACCATTGCGATACCACTAGAGATTGCTTTGATGATATTCCATGTTTGTTCAGTCATATTGTTGATCGTGTTCGTGAATCCCTGTGTTCCAGCTGATTCTCCTTGTTTCATGATCAACTTTGTTGCTAACAATGTAGCGTTAGCGTTTAAAGTGTTGAGTAAAGTCATAAACGTACCCCTTTCTATTTATTTGTATTTGCATGTACACCCTAAAAAACAAAAAATAGACAACGCAAAAAATTGCTTGTCTATCAAAATCTTAAAAAATAAAACTTCAAAATCTGTTCTTTAGCGTACTAGCTACTAACATTATAACATGTTGACTTATTTTTGAAAGCCAAAATTATATGAAATAGTATAAATCTTTGATTATTTGCTTGATTATGCTTATTTCAACATATTCAATATTGCTTTTTCACTGAATCCCCATATCAATATTGATAATACTTTTACTCCTTGTGTATAGAGACTGTACACATAAGATTGAGACTTGTTCATCTTCTTTGCAATATTCATTTGACTAGTTCCTGCAATCACCATTTTAATGACATTCATCATTTTCTCACTATCCCTAATTGGACATGATGATACAACAGAAATACATTTTTCAATGGAGAACATTGCTTTCTTTAGATTTACATCTGTTCCGTAAGGCAGACCATCTCTTTTCATTTCGGCATATAAATCTAATAGTGTTTTTACATCATGGTAAACAAAATTGATATCTAGATCCATGTTGCTTTGATTATCAATCAACTGCTGATACAGGCTTTTGTATTTGCTGTTTGTTTTCTTACAGAATTTTGTCAAAGCATTTTTATAATCTTTTTTGATGTAATAAACAGATACGTTTGTTTTATCTCCACCATGTAATTTATACAAAATATCTTTTTCATCATCTGTTAAAGCATTGTTAGAATCCAGAAACATTTTATTTGTAATTGCGTAAATTGTTTCAGATATCTTCATATCACCTTTCTGATCTTCTAGAAAGCTAGTACTATCAAGTCCAAAGTATCTGCTTTCTTGATTATGCGTAATGAAATATTGCATAGAATAACTATCTATTCTTAAGTCACGTCTGCACTCTAACGCCCACTTTTGAATGGAATATGAAACCAATGCACAGATTGCATATTTCCATTCTTTATTTTCTTCGAGTACTTCATTTAGTATCTTTTTAACAACGGAACTATGAGAAGAAAGCGTAGGCACATAGTTAATGAGTTCTGGTAGGCAGTCTTTCTTTGTTCCTTCTAGCATTTCTAAGATGCTTTTATTAACTTTGCTCATACGTTGTCTCCTTTTAATTTATTCAGTCCAGAAAGACAAGAATTTGATTCTTTGATATGTAATTCGATATTAGAATCATTTAGTAATTTAATGATGTTTTTCCATTCTTTGATTTGTTTAGACTGCCCTTTGAATTCTCCTTCTTTTAAATATTCGTTATTGTATTCAAATGCTACCGTATCATCTGTTGCGTAGAAATATAAAATAACTTTATCCTCAGTTGTATCCATTAAAGCCTTTATCATTTGTTTTAAAGCTAATAGATTTGCTGTACGAAGCATATTGGCTTTATCTTTTAATTGAAATGTCTTTGCAGGAAGAACAACACGTGAACCATTTTCAGCACATAAAAAAGCACGATAAGTCACTTTCTGATCTTGCTTAAATAGGTTTACGCTACCAATGAATCCTCTAATAATTGGTGTACTGCTCTTCTCTACATTTCCCATGCTTATAGCATACCATATAATCACGTATTTTTCTTTATTCTAGTGGGTTTTTTTGAAATTAAAATTTTTTTGAAATCAAAAAAGTGAAATCATTCATATGACTTCACTTTATCGACTAGGATCGCACATAACGAAATTCTTAAATAATCAGCTTGCTTTAGGTTTTGCTTTTTTGCTAATGATCTAATC
>CAVJMM010000032.1:0-23995 GCA_963650865.1 Eubacterium sp. AM49-13BH
GATTTCAATATTCTTTGGATCTTCTAGTATCGTTGAAAACATATAACTATCACTGAATTCTAATTCATCAAACTCTTTCATCATATTACGATTTCCTCCTATAATACTATTCACAAGTTTTTGATGAATCCCCCAAAAAAGTTTAAAAAACAATTAAAAATCCTATGTTACAATTCATGTTGCCAAACGATTGAATTTAACGATAGGAGGTTTACCTTTAAGACATTGATTATTTTAGTACATCGATTTCATCTTGAATCAAATGAATTATCAGTGATTTCATTTATATATCAGTTGCAAAGCTTTACAACCTTTTTCTGTCGTGATTTCTACTTTTTCATCTCCATAAGTATGGAATGCTTCTTCTGGATTTAGATGATATGTTTTGTTGTGATATGTACACACGCCATCTCCTTTTATGACAGTAAAAAAAGCATCACATTTTTCATCTAATGCATATTGATAATTCTTACCGATTTGTAAAAAATCAAGTTTAAAGAATTCATCATCAACGATCCTTAATTTATCAAGTGTATTATCTTGTACATCTTCTAATTCTTTGATTGTACAAGTACCACCAATCTCTGCTTGGGGTGATAGATTTGCGGTATATCGCATCGATATAATTGTAAAAACGGTATCTTCTTTTGCGTACCATCCGCATAATGTGCGAGCTGGTCTTAGCCAATAATCACCTGGTCTTAAAACAATTTCTTTTGCAGGTTGATGTGCTTCATATACTTGGATATGAATTTCACCTACACTACAAGAATACACAGCTAAATGATGGTATCGTACAGGTGCAGCACTTGTGTTTGCACCCATAGAATAATGGGTAATACGATACCCATTTTTATAAAATGTTGGATTTTCAATAATTGTATGAGGTTGGGGTGCATTATTTTTAACAATAAAATAGACATCTTCAATCTTTTGCATAACTTCTCTTTCTACGAATTCTATTTAAATTTCTTTCAAATGATCCATTATTTAAAAGTTCACAAACAATCAACTGCATGAATTCACTCACGGTACAAGAACGAAATGATTGTGTTTGTTCATAAACCTTTAATAAATCTCTTGGTAATATCATATAACCAATTCTTACAGATGACGAGATAGTTTTTGTAAAAGTATTTAAATAAATGACTTTTTTTGAATTTAATGAAAATAAAGTCTCTTGTGGTTTCAAAGATTGTGTAAATTCTGATTCATAATCATCTTCTACAATATATGCTTGATTCTTTTCTGCCCATTGAATATATTCTCTTCTTTTAGAAGCATCGGTTGTAGAACCTGTAGGGAAAGAATGATATGGTGTTACATGTAAAACAGATGCAGGTGTTCTTTCTAATTCCGAAGATAAAATACCATTTTTCCCTAGCTTTAGTTGATCCACTTTCACCCCACTAGAACGATAAATTGCACGTATCTTTTCGTAGGAAGGAGATTCAATTCCATAAATTTTACTGCGTCCTAATAAATCAACAACTAAAGAATATAAATATTCACTCCCTGCACCAATAATGATTTGTTCTGGATCAACGATCAATCCTCTACTTCGCGCAAGATATTTACAGATAGCTTGTCGAAAATAGAGATTTCCTTTGCCCTCACTTCTAGAAGGAAGTTGATTATTCATCATAGACAATACTTTTCTACTTGCTTTGGCAAATACACTTGCAGGAAAAACTTCTTCTCCATTATTTGTAATAGACAATTCCTTCTCTTCAATCTTTGTTTCAAATAAATCACCAACTTTATAAGAAACAAAATACCCACTTCTTTGTTTTGATTCAATGTAACCTTCATCGATTAATAATTCGTATGCATGTTCTACTGTAATTACACTACAATTATTTTCTAAAGCCGTTTGTCTTTTAGAAGGAATTTTCATGCCATATGTATAAAAACCATGAATGATAGAATCAGATATTTGTTGATAAATTTGAATATAGGATGGTATCTTTTTCATAAGATGATTATATCGAATTTTGACATTTTATTGAAACTATTGTAATATCTCTCAGCTAAAACTTAGTGTGAACTTTTCCTGGGAATATTCCCACTTTTCGTCACATATGATTGTGACGATTTTTTTATGGAGGTTTTATGGATCAAACATACATGAAAGAAAATAAAATATTACCACTTGTTGTATCGATGTCATTGCCAATGGTATTAGGCATGTTAGTGAATTCTCTCTATAACATTGTAGATAGTTACTTTGTAGCACAAATATCAGAGAATGCGATGACTGCTCTTTCTTTAGTATATCCTTTACAATTGGTCGTTACTGCTGTTGCGGTTGGACATGGAATTGGTGTAAATGCGATTGCAGCTTTCTTTTTAGGAGCAAATGATCCTGATAAGGCAAATAAAACTGTTTCTTTAGGTATCTTTTTATCGATTGTGCATGCGATTCTTTTAACGATTCTTTGTATTTTATGTTTAAGACCATTTTTAAGTTTGTTCACATCTAATCAAGATGTGATTCAAAATGGAATTATTTACGGAACGATCGTATTTCTATTTACACTTCCAAATTGTGTTTATATTGCGTTTGAAAAAATATTTCAAGCAGAAGGGAAAATGACGATTTCTATGATTGCGATGTTGGGTGGATGCATCACAAACATTGTCTTAGATCCAATGATGATTTTTGGGTATGGTTTTCCTGCAATGGGGATTGCTGGTGCAGCACTCGCTACTGGAATTGGCCAAGTTGTTTCTTTTATCATTTATATTTTTGTTTATTACAAGAATGGTTTAAATTTAAAGATTCGTTTCTCAAAGGATATGTTTGATGCTTCTATTTGTAAAAGAATTTATAGTGTGAGTATTCCTTCTATGATGAACTTATCATTATCTTCTATCATGATTACTGCATTAAATGGAATCTTAGCTGAGTTTTCAGATATGTATGTATTAGTATTGGGCATTTATTATAAATTACAAACATTCATTTATTTAACTGTTAATGGTATCGTACAAGGGATTCGACCACTGATTGGTTATAACTATGGTGCAGGAGAATATAAAAGAGTCAAACAAATATTCCATATTTCTTTACTTCTCGCAATTATTATCATGGCTATTGGTACGTTCATTTGTATGTCATTCTCAAATGAATTAATGATGTTATTTACCCAAAATACAAATACGATTTCCGTTGGTCAACAAGCATTAAGAATCATTAGTTGTGGTTTCTTAGTATCTTCTGTTTCTGTCATTGTTTGTGGTGTATTAGAAGGATTAGGAAATGGAAATGGTTCTTTGTTAATTTCTTTATTACGATACATCATTTGTATTCTTCCACTTGCGTATATTTTATCTAGATTCTTAGGAGCAGTTGGTGTATGGCATGCTTTTTGGATGAGTGAATGTATCGCTACATTGGTCTCTTTGGTTTTGATTCATAAAACAATGAAATTCAAAAATTAACACTCAATTGATTGCGTCACAAAAAATCACTCATTGTGATGTCAACTTCTCGTGAAGTTTATACATCTATTGAAAGAGGATTAGATTTTATCCATTCCTTCTCTTTGTATCAATATATGTTGCGGCTGAGATAGCTGCAATATTTCCTTCTCCTGCAGATTTAATGAACTGATATGGCAGTCCAACAATATCACCTGCCGCAAATAAACCAGGAATATTCGTTTTCATTTCTCGATCTACTTTCACTGCATTTCCTTCTGTTTCTAAACCAGGAACTAATTGCGATGGAAATTGTGCAGCACGCAATACAAATACGCAATCTGTAGCGTATTCATTTTGATCTGTTACAAGTGTATTAGCTTTCATTGTACCTTTGATTTCTAATGGTCTTTCATGAATGATTGTAATATTCTCATGTTGAAATTGAATATCTCCTTTATAGAGTGGAATATACTTTACTTCATTACATACTTCAGCTAAAAATTCTGCTTCTGTTTCTTCTTCACTTGATCCACCAATCACAATAACATTCTTTCCTTTATATAATGGTGCATCACAAGTTGCACAATAGGACACCCCTCTTCCTAAGAATTCACTTTCTCCAACATAAGGTTTTCCTGCAACAACGCCACTAGCAAGAATGACTGTTTCTGCTTCTACCATTTCACTATTAGATAACTGCAAAGAGAAATAATCTCCCATTGCATATACTGTTGTTACTTTCAATTCAGTAATCTCAATATTGGCATCTTCTAATTGTTTTGTGAACGCTTGCGCCATTTCTTTTCCAGTAATATTAGATAATCCTAAATAATTAGTAATTGGATGATCAATTACTTGCATCTTATTCGATAAATCTTTTGAACCAAAGATTTGGATTGTTTTATTTCTATTTTTAGCAGTTAATGCTGCTTCAAGTCCTGCTGGACCACTTCCTATAATTGCGATATCTATTCTTGTCATATTTTTTCTCTTCTTTCATCTTTATTGTACAAAATGATTGCGTTAGTTCAATATTTTTGCTCGGATTGTTATAATGAATAACAAAAAGAGGGATAAGTGTGAAAAATATGAATTTAATTACGCCAGAAAACTATGATCCAATTTTAAATGTCATGGAAACACAAGAAGCTATCAAATATATTCGTGATACATTTCAAAGAGAATTTGGAAAAGAAATGAATCTATTAAGAATATCTGCACCATTATTTGTTACAAAAGCATCTGGTTTAAATGATAATTTAAACGGAATTGAAAGACCTGTTCGCTTTGATATTCAAGAATTACCAAATGAAACAATAGAAGTTGTTCAATCTTTAGCCAAATGGAAACGATATGCTTTAAAGAAATATGGCTTCAAAGAACACGAAGGTCTTTATACAAACATGAATGCGATTCGAAGAGATGAACAAGTAGATAACTTACATTCTGTTTATGTAGATCAATGGGATTGGGAGAAAATTATCACAAAAGAAGAAAGATGTGAAGAAGTATTAGAAGCTACTGTAAAACAAATCTTTAAAGTTATAAAACACATGGAACATGAAGTGTGGTACAAATATCCACAAGCTGTATGTCATCTAGCTGATGATGTTTATTTCATCACTTCACAAGAGCTAGAAGATCGTTATCCAGATTTGTCTGTCAAAGATAGAGAAAACGCAATTACAAGAGAACATAAATGTGTATTCATCAAAAAGATTGGACATCCTTTAAAACGGAGTGGAAAACCGCATGATGGAAGAGCTCCCGACTATGACGATTGGAGTTTAAACGGAGACTTATTATTTTGGTTACCATCATTAAATAGAGCACTAGAAATTTCTTCTATGGGAATTCGTGTAGATGAAGATTCTATCGTTTCACAATGTAAAGATTCACATTGTGAAGGAAGATTGGCTTTACCTTATCATCAAATGATTCAAAATAAAGAACTCCCATATACAATCGGAGGAGGAATTGGTCAATCTAGATTATGCATGTTGCTTTTAAACAAAGCACATGTTGGTGAAGTGCAAGCAAGTATTTGGCCAAAAGAAATGGTTGAAGAGTGTGAAAAAAATCATATTCATTTATTATAGGTAGGAGTTTATTCCTACCTTTTCATTTCACTGGCACCATCACTTTAAAATAACACTGCCCTTCATCTAATAAATACAATTTCGCACGATAATATTCTTCACAATTATATTCTTTCCCTTTTTCTCTTAGCATAGTAAGAATGGTTTCAAATTGTTTCTGTATATCTTCTTCATTTGTTGCTTTAATAACAGTCACAAAATATGTTTGACTTTTAATTGTCTTTTCATGATTATTCAAATCACTTTCAAAATATTTTGTACACTCTTTAGGAATCGTCAAGCAATGAAATCCTTCATCTTTCTTTTTGATAAGCACTTCTAATCTTGCATATTGAACATATTTCAACCATTCTGTAAATTCATCTTCATTCTCTACAGTCATTCCATCTTCCCAGTTATTCAAATTAGAATATGGCAAATAAATTTCCTCTTCAGCCATCTCAAACCAGTAACATCCAACATTATTTATAACAGTAGCAATTTCTTTTTTATAGTTTTTTAGGAAAAAGAAATTCAATAGATCATATTTAATTTTTTCTTTGTTTTTTAAATATGCTTTATCAATATTTTGAATAAATTTATCTGGCATCTTAAAACTTTCTTCTAATTCACCAATTGGAACACCTAACCTGTTAAATCTCATTGCATGTATCGCATGAAAGAAATCTGAAACTGAATAATTTCGATAATTCAATTCATCACGAAGTGGTGAAAGTACACCTTTTTCTTCATAATTTCTGATAACTTTTGTTGATACTCCCAATATTCTAGCCATTTCCGTTATTTTCATATGATGTCCCCTTTTTTATAAAGCAGAGGCATTTTCAAATACCTCTGCTTATTATTTAAATATTACAGATAAAGATTTTTATCTTCATATTCTAAATCATTTTCCAAAAGAACAATTGCTTGACAATACTCACATCGAAATGCTTTTAAACGTGATCTATTTGTCCAAAGATAATGATCATACTTCAAAACTATCATTCCATCTGGAATCTTTGTGAATTTTGTTATCTTTTTTCGAATCATATTTGGATAAGCAAAATTTTTAGGAATCCAAAATGCATCTCCACATCCAAAATCAATCGCGCCCTCCACCATTTCATTACCACAAATATTACATTTCATAATCTATTTTATCACATTCATATTAGTGATAAGTATATGGTCCTTGTGAATAATTGATGAAGCGGATTGTACAAACACTATATTTTTCAATCTGTCTGTTATTATTTTCATTTGATTGTCCTCCACCTTTTGATTAATACTTTTCTTACCTTTAATATAATCGGTTACCCCTATGGTAAGTCAAATGAAAAAATATAGCTGTCAAAATAAAATGATGATAATCATTTGTTTCTACGCAGTGAATGAGATAGGAAATTGTTATTGGAGCAAGTAAATATAATATTCTAGTAATGAAATAAACAATGATAAATGGAATTGCACCAGATTTAGATATTAATAGAAAATGTTTCAACATGATTCACCTCCTATATTCTGTGCAAAATATAGCACAAAAAAAGCCTATGCATTTCTACATAGACTTTTAGTAAGGGGAAAAAGCTTACGCAATGTCAATATATTTCTTTGTTTCTTCTTCCTTCTTTGCTTCTGTTGGAAGTTCAATCGTTAACATACCATTGTTAAAGGAAGCATGAATATCAGAATCCTTAATAGCATCTGATACATAGAATGTTCTACTACAAGAACCATTGTATCTTTCTTGACGGATAACTCTACCTTTAGCGTCCTTTTCTTCATTGGATTCGTTGTGCTCAATCGCAATTGTTAAGTTGCCATTGTAAAGTGAAATCTTAACATCTTCTTTCTTTACACCTGGAACTTCAACATCCAAAATATATTTTCCGTCCTTTTCATGAACATCTGTTTTTAATAGTTGTGTACTTCCTACTACTGGTGCTCTAAACATGTCATCAAACATGTCATCAAATAAACTTGCATTTCTACGATCTAAATATCTCATATATTTACCTCTTTTCTAAGACCCTTTCGTCTTACAATTATTAATATACTCATTTATTTAGCAGAGTCAAGTGCAGAGTGCTAATTTTTTCGAAAATTTTTTTGCTTGTTTTTTTGTCTTGATACTTTATGGCTTATTTTAAAGCTTTTTCACACTTTAGCATTTTTCGAAAAAGAGTGATAATTTATATCACTCTTTACGAATATCTTTCTTGTTTATCTTGAATTTTTTCTAACTTCTTTGCAGCACGCAAGGCAATTGCACGTGGTGTTTGCATGGAATCAAACAGAATGATGATAGCTTCTTCATCATAATCTATCTTTTCTACTGTACCATCGCCAAACACTCTATGCCGCACTCTATCACCTTCTGTAAATTGCAACTCTGAAGCACTTGGTACAAAACTTCGATTGATACGTTCAATATTATCGAGTGCTTTTTGAATTTCTTCATTACTTGGTTGTTGTGTATATTCTAATAATGTTGGATCAATATCAAATAAAAATCTTGATGGGAATCTTGAAGTATCTCCAACATTTCTTCCACCTGAATCTGTTAAATATAATCCTTTTTCTGCACGTGTCATCGCAACAAAGGCAAGTCTTCTTTCTTCTTCCATTCCTTCCATTGTGCGTATTTTTCTTGATGGAAAGATTCCTTCTACCATTTGAACTAAAAATACATATGGAAACTGTAATCCTTTAGCTGCATGAATCGTCATGAGTCGTACACGATCTTTTGAAATGGAAACATCTGCATTTGTAAATAAAGCGATATGTTTTAAATAGGAAATTAAATCAATTTCTTCTCCCACCGTTGTTTCCCATTCATAAATCGATTGTTTTAATTCCGCAAGATCATCTAATCTTTCTTGTGCACCTTCTGTTCTTAATAGTTCTTCATATCCCGATTGATCTAATACATCTGTTAATAATTCAGATACTGGTTTTTCATTCATTTTATTTGTATAAGAATCTATCATTTGAATGAAAGAAGCTGCTTTTGTATTTTTAAATAATGGTTCATCTAAGTTTTGTCTTAAAGCTTCATAAAGTGTTAGTTTCTTTTCATCTGCGTATTCTCTTAGAAACTTCATTCGTTTTTGTCCTAAATTTCTTTTTGGAACATTGGCAATACGCATAAATGATAAATCATCTTTATATGCAATCAATCTGAGATAAGATAGTGCATCTTTGATTTCCATTCTTTCAAAGAACGCAGCACCGGAAGAAATAATATATGGAATCTTTTCTTTGATGAATTCTTCTTCAATCACACGTGTCACGTAATGTGCACGATATAGAATCGTGATATCTCCATAAGAAATTCCTGTTTGTTGTAATCTTTGAATTTCTTGTAAAATCCACTTTGCTTCTTTTCTAGGATTATCTGCATGATGTACAAGCACTTTTGACCCATGATTTAATACAGGAATCAAATCTTTTTTCATTCGATTAACATTTTTTGAAATCAAAGAATTTGCGACATTTAATATTTCTGGTGTAGAACGATAGTTCTTCATCAACATAATCGTTTTGACAGATGAAAATTGTTGATCAAAATGCAAGATAGAATTAATACTTGCGCCACGCCACGTATAAATCGTTTGATCAGGATCTCCCACAACAAATAAGTTATTATGATAGCCACATAGGCATTGCATTAATGCATATTGTGGTGGATCTATATCTTGGAATTCATCTACCATGATGTATTGTAATCTTTTTTGCCATTTTAATTGAATCTCAGGAAATTCATGAAAGATATAAAGTGTTAGAAATAATAAATCATTGTAATCTAACGCAAAACATTTCTTTTGTTGATATAAATAACCATAGAATAAAATATCATTTAATTTTGTTGATTCTAAATATTTTTGATGTAATTGTTCAATCGACATTTGTATCAAGTAGTTATAATATGTTGGTTCTTCTACACACTTACGCATTTCAAACATATCTCTTGCGTTAGAGAATGTCATATCTCGTAATGTGATATTTCTTTCTTCATAGATGATTTTTAACATTGCATCAATATCTGCATTATCTAAAACAAGAAATGATTTTGGATATTGGATGACATGAGAATCTTCTTGTAGGATAGACACACAAAAAGAATGGAATGTACAAACATAACCTGTATCATTATCATCTGTTAATTGATGGATTCTTTCTTTCATTTCTGAAGCTGCTTTATTTGTAAAAGTAACGCATAAAATATTACCTGGACGTATTCCTAAGTCATTCACAAGATAAGCAAAACGATGCGTTAAAGCACGTGTTTTACCAGATCCTGCGCCCGCAATCACTCTAATATATCCTTCTGTTGTTGTAACAGCTTCAATTTGTTCTTCATTTAATCCTTCTAATACATCATCAATCATCACTCATCACCAACTTTGTATATTGTACTGTTTCTTGCTTCCCATAGGAACCAAATTGCGCATGATTTCCACCTATGATCACTTCTTCATGAGTAGAAGAAGGTAAGTTAATTTTATTTTTTTCATAATAATTCTCTTTTTCTTCATATACTAATTGTATTGCGTCAAAATGAAAAAAGCATCCTTTTTCAGAATGCCTTATTTCATTAGTCTAAATCTGCCCCGTTAGATTCGCAAACTTTCTTGTACCAATAGAAAGAATCTTTTCTTTCTCTGTGCATATCTCCATTACCATCATTGTCTCTATCAACATAGACAAATCCATAACGTTTCTTCATTTCACCTGTAGAAGCAGAAACTAAATCTGTGCATCCCCACATTGTATAACCCATGAGATCTACACCATCTTCAATTGCTTCTTCCATTGCTTTGATATGATCTCTCATATAGTCAATACGATAGGAGTCATGGATTTTACCATCTGCACTCTTTTCATCAACTGCACCTAAACCATTTTCAACGATCATGAGTGGAATTTCATATCTACCATATACTTCATTGAGATAGATTCTTAATCCCATTGGATCAATTTGCCATCCCCAATCACTTGCCTTGAGATATGGGTTTTTAATTCCTGAGAATAAATTGCCTGCAGTTTTTAATGTATCTGGATCAACAGATGCACAAGAACTCATATAGTAAGAGAATGAATAGAAATCAACACATCCTTCTTTCAAGATATCTAAATCTCCTTCTTCCATACGTACTGTTACGTTATGGTCTTTGAAGTATCTCTTTGCGTAATATGGATAATGGCCTCTTACTTGAACATCTCCACAGAACCAGTTCGATAGATTCATCTTATCTTGCGCTTCTTTATTATCCAATGGATTTGGTGTATATGGATATACTTGTGAACCCGCAATCATACATCCAATCTTATTATTTGGATTGATTTCATGTCCAATCTTTACAGCTTTTGCGGAAGCAACGAATTGGTTATGTAAAGCAGTAAAACGATCAGAAGCTTCTTCTGGTGTTTCTTCTGTTCTAAACATCGGTTTGTGATCTTCACCTAACATACCTAAAGATAAAATTCTGCCAAAGGATTGTGCACCACAGTTGATTTCATTAAATGTGAGCCAATATTGAACTTCATCTTTGTATTCTTTAAATAAAGTTGTAGCGTATTTAACATATAGGTCAATACATTCTCTGCCAACCCAGCCATTATATTTCACACTCATTGCCCATGGTAATTCATAATGTGAAATTGTTACTAATGGTTCAATATTGTATTTCTTACATTCCGCAAATACTTTGTGATAGAAATCTAAACCAGCTTGATTAGGTTCCGCTTCTTCTCCTGTTGGATAAATTCTTGCCCAGTTGATGGACATACGATAACACTTAAATCCCATTTCACCATACAACGCAATATCTTCTTTATAATGATGATAGAAGTCTGTTGCTTCATGAGATGGATAATAAACTTCTGGATCAATTTCTTTATCCCATAAACGAGGTTCTGATACAGTTCCTCCACGAATGTGATCTGGTACAGATGCACCTTTGCCATCTGCGTCCCATCCACCTTCAAATTGGTTAGCGGCTGTAGCGCCACCCCATAAAAATCCTTTTGGAAATGCCATAATTATTTTTTCTCCTTTTCTTCCAAAAAAAAGACATGATCATGTCTTTTTCTTATACTTTACCACCTGTAAAAGCTTGTCCTTCGATGAGAACTCTTAACATAAGAACAGAACCCCAAGGTTGTTTTTTAATCAAGCCCTTTGTGTAGTTTGCTAGATCACCATGAGAACCGTCATCTGTTACTTCAAATTGCATTTCAATTGCAGTCTTCATTTTAACGAATTCATACTTTGGTGATTCTTGTGAAAGTAATAATTCTTTGATTTCATCTTTCTTTAAAGCAGATGAAACATTTACTAATGCCATAGTTGTTTTCTCCTTTTTCACTATGAAAGTATTATAACATGTAAGCGCTTATTTGCACGTTAATTTTTATTCACATTTTCATGAAATTCTCTTAAATCTTGTACTTTATCACAAAGCTCTTTTACAGAACAACTTCCACAATCATTCACCATAACACCTTTTAAGATATGATCAATTGTATCTGTGATTTTCTTTTTCTCTATTCCAATTTCTTTTAATTGTTCATAAATAGAAGTATTTCCTGTTATAAAGATTTCTTGAACATGTTGTATATAAGGTAATTGTTTATATGCATGCATATATGTTGAACCAATCTCTGAAAATGTATGTTTTTGAATGAATTCTTTTGAAACTCTTACTTTTTCTTGATTTCCAATTGCGGTACGTAACATATAACCTTCTGGAGAAACTCTATATTTTGTGAGTTTGATTTTTTCCAAACATTGATAAAGCTTTTCTCCTTCTAGATTTTCATCTTTCATTACACATAATGTGATGCGAATAAAATCTGTATCTTCTTTGATTTCATTTAAATCTTTTCCAATTAATATGATTTTATCTTCAGAAAACTTATTTGATGTTGTCGTTAATTCATAAGATAAAGATTCATGAAAAGGTCCACCTAATTCAAATGCAGTTTCATTTGTAAAAATCATGTTGTTTTCAACACTTATTAAAACATCTTGTTGGATTGGTAAGATTCTTTGGTCTAGATTACTAATACAATCTAATACCGTATCTATTTCTTTATCAAATAATTTCATTATAGATGTCTATCTCTTTTCACTTTTTCTTGTAGTTTTTGAATTGGACCTTGTAATGCTGCAGTTAACTTCATATCTAGATTAAAGAAATAAATCAGAAATGTAACCACAAAGAATACAGCTACAACAATCAGAATGATTTTAATAAGATGTAGGATAAACGCAATCATTGTGCCATCCCTTTCTTTCTAGCAAATTCTGCAGCACCTAACGCGCCAATCAATTGTGGATCGATTGGTAAATCAATAACTTTTAGATTTAATACTTGTTCAATGGCTACTTTTAATCCATCGTTCTTTGCACAGCCACCTGTTAAAGTGATTTTATCTGTTGCGCCTGCTTTTTTTGCCATGACAAAGCATCTCTTCGCAACCGCAAGTTCAATACCTGCCGCAATTTCATCTGTTGGTTTTCCTTCACCAACAAGTGAAATAACTTCACTTTCCGCAAAAACTGTACATTGTGATGTAATTGGAATGATATTCTTTGCCTTTAAAGATAATTTTGAAAAATCAGATAGATCCATTTCAAATGCACGTGCCATTGCTTCAAAGAATCTTCCAGTTCCTGCTGCACATTTATCATTCATCGCAAAGTTTAAAACTGTACCATCAGTATCCACCGCAATGCCTTTCACATCTTGTCCACCAATATCAATAATTGCCTTAACACTTGGATCGGCAACATGCACACCCATCGCGTGGCAAGAAATCTCCGATATATTTTCGTCCGCAAATGGAACTTTATTTCTTCCATAACCAGTACCTACTAAGTATGTTAGATCTTGTGGACTATTTAAATCTGGAACTTTTTCTACTGCAGTATCGAGCGCTTCTTGGCAAGAAACGACCGTATTGATTTTAGAACGAATTGTTACATCGGATACCATCTTTCCATTTTCATCTAAGATCACACATTTTGTATATGTGCTACCTGAATCACAACCACCAAAATATCTCATATTATTACCATGACCTTTCATCATTTAATACTTCTAAAGAAGCATCTATTGGTTCTTCTCTCATGACTGTACGCATATATTTATTCACTTGATCACGAATCGCTTGACGATTTGTAATACGTGGATCAAATAAATCATGATTGACCCAAATTAAATGAATTCCTTTTTCTCTTGCTTTCTCTTCAAATAAACCATGCATACCATCTAATGCTTTACATGCCATATGTTCCCAAAGAATAACAACATCTGCATTGAATTCTTCAACGATTTCCCATAGCTCATCTAATAGAACTTTATAACCACCATGTGTTCGATTACGCATAATCATATTTTCTGTTAGCCATGCCATATCATAGATTGCTTGTTCACGATTCTCTGGCGTATCCTCTTCCGCAATCATCTTTGTATTTACCATGGATAACATGTCAGTTAGAGATACAATTCCCCAACAATTTTGTAACCAAACTAAGAAATCAAAATAGAAATGAGATTGAACACCCCAAACAATTGCACGATGTCTTGTTTCTTTACATACTTTCACTTTATTTTTATATGCTTCTCGTGCAATCTCTGTAATCTTCAAATCTGCTTTTGCGAACAAATCAACTTTTCCACAGACAGCCATGTAGTTTGTTTCTGTATATAAAGCTAAATTACCACCAACAACTTGTGGATATTCAGTTTTATTGATATCCAACCATTCTAAACGAGATCTTGTTGCGATATTTACTCTTTTTGCGCATTCAAAATAATATTTCCAATCCCATTTTTCACCCGTTTTTTCTTCAATGAATTGAATACAATTTCGTATTTCTTGTGCTGCATATTCTTGTACATCATCTTCTTGATGACGAAGTGGAGCTGCTAATTGGAAACAAGGAACACCATCTTCAAGTTCTAATCGTTTTGAAATGACACCATTTCCTAACATAGAACCATCACATGTTGTATTACACTGTACAGCACACGCACCAAGTACCGGAAAATCATCTGCGATAGATACGCCTGCTTCTGCTTCCGGCATTGGACAAACATCTCCAGGCAAACCATATTCTTGTGCGACATCAATATATCTTTCTGCAGCATGTTGATTTAATAATACAGATACATAGACTGCTGGTGTTTCTCTGCTTAATCCTTTTAATGTTGGAAATCCCATCATGACCGCAGTCATTTCATTTTCATCCATTAAAACAACTTTGTCTGAAAATGTTTTATCATTTCCTACATTACGATCTCCTCTAAATAACGAATCCAACAATTTCGCAACATCATAAACAATAATATCGAACTCTTCATGTAAGATTCTTAATTGTGGTCCTCGTAATCCTTGCGAGAAACGATCTACCATCATTGGAACTGCTAGATAATTAGACATCCAACGATAGCGGAAAAACGCTTTGACGTTTCTAGGTTTGATAACAAATCCAGCTAATTGCTTCATGATATAAAGCCAACGCCAATAATCATAAAGCGTATCTTTTAAGCCTCTCCATTCTCTTCTATTTCGTACTTTTCCATCCGTATAGAAAGAACCAAGTTTATCTTTTCCTATTTCTTTAGCCATTGTTCTTTCCTCCAAGTTTTTTGATTTCAACACTTTCTACAAATGCTTGTACACGTGTACGAATCTGTCCACTTCCTCCATTAGCATAAGGACGATCAATTTGTAAAACTGGATATCCATAATCATCTCTTAAAACAACGGTTCCTACCATTCTTTCATAAGCCCAAGGATCACAGAATTTCATTTGTTCATAAATGATTCCATCTGCCTTGTACTCTTTTGCCAAGTCCGCAACATATTTTCTTCTCTCTTGAATCTTATCTTGATTCATCATTCTTGCACATTGGCAATGTGTTATGTAATGTCTGCAAACTGCAGTTAATGGATCTTCATTTTCTTTTACTTCAATTGGCTCTCTTCCTGGAAAACTTCCATAACAATAACGATCAGCACAAACATAAGCACCACTTTCTTCAATTGCTTGAATGATATCTAAATCATCCATTTCAGAACCAACAACTTCTACTCTGATTTTATATGGATTCTTTTCATCTGGTTTTCTTGTTTTTAATTCTTCTAACGTTTCTTCTAAAATTGGAATGATATCTTCTTTTGGACAGCTATAAGTCGCTAAACAAAGCACATGAAATTCATGGCCTGTAATTGTTGGATTATCTAGTTTTCTAAATTCACCAATTTGACGAATCAATTCACAAACTCGATTATGTAAATCAATAGATTTTAAAATTGCGGAATCACTGACATCAATACCAAAACGATCTTTCAATGGATTTAAAATATGATTCCTACATTGTAAAACATAGAGATTCAATCCATTTTCATCATTCTTCATTGGGATTTCCATATGTTCCATAAAGAAATGATCTTTTTTCATGGTATGTAATAATTCCATATTTTCTACACAACGATTCAACATAGAACATCCATCTGGAGCAATCAAACAATCCACAAAATTATATCCACCTTCAACCGCTCGTTCGAGTAAAGCTCTTGTATATTCACACAAGAAATTTGTTAGGTAATATGTTCCGATTTCCATAGAACCTGTTCTAGGTGCTCTTAAACGAATAGAAAAAGTTCCTGCTAGATTTAATAATGGTTCTGGTACATTCTCACAAACACTCGCAATACAAATATTACCTTTTTCTTGAGAAGCAGCTACATATTTATTCTCGCTATCTTCTAATAACTTCTCAAGATCATACATGTATTTTAGATCTCTCATACAATAATACCCATTTGTTGAAGTGCTTTATATGCACCTTGATAAATATTAGATTCTTTCGAGATATTGAGTATAGATTCTCCTTTGATATCAAATTCTTGTATTTCAGGATCATCTGTAATCATAGAAAGTAACTTCATTCCTTTTAAATCAATTCCATCTATCAAAGCAGAATTAGAAACACGATTAATAATCAAACCTGTCTGATCAGCCATAACAAGTTCTTTCGCTACTTTATCAATTGTACTTACAACATCTAAGCCTTTTTTAGATGCATCACTGACATAAACCAAATGATTTACTTTTTCCATGACTCTACGATTAATTTGTTCAATACCAGCTTCTCCATCAATCACAACATAATCAAAATGATCAGAAACCATCGTAATCAAATCTCTTAGATAATCATTGACTGAACAATAGCATCCACTTGATTCAGGTCTACCAATCGCAAGAAATGAAAAAGCATCTGTTTCAACAAGTGTATCAAAGATTTCATCTTTCGCTTCATGCAACATTTCTAAAGCATCTTCATCTTTTCTTTGATCCGCTAAAGCGATAAATCTTTCACGAATATCATTGATTGTTCCATTTTCTTTTACTCCTAAAGCAGTCGCTAATCCTACTGAAGGGTCACCATCAATTGCCAATATTCGTTTATCAGGATACTTTTCGCAAAGTATCTTGACCATCACTGCAGATAAGGAAGTCTTTCCAACACCTCCCTTACCACACAGGGCAATGATTCTATTATCCATAAATTGTCCTCCAAACATTGTTAATTCAATTATACTCTAGAAACGTTATTTTTTTCACAAGGTTTAAAAGAATTCTATTAATGATGCGGAATTTTTATGGTTTTTACAAAAAAGCAACAAACTCAACTGAATTTGTTACTTATAGTTTTCTTGATTTGAAATTTGTTTCCTACATGTTTCTAGAATATCCATTACATGAATCGAATCTTGTAACCAATATATCATTTTATCTTTTTGTTTTGTGTCTATGATTGTTTGAATCTGTAAGAATTCTTGTTTCATTGGATTTTCTTCTTGATAAATATCTAATTTTTGTTCTGTTCCATCATTTAGATGTAAAAGAACATTTTTAATAACACCTGGTCTAGAATCTACATAGATATAACCGTTTGTACCTTGTATCATCATTCCATTCTTAGAAGAACTATCTTTCGCACCAACGCATGTTGCGTAGAAACCGTCATATTTCATTGTGACAATACCGCTTGTATCAACACCATTAAACCCTAAGTTTGCTTCATAGTTGAATGAGATTGGTTTTCCAACTAAACCTTCCACAAAATGAATGTTATAAACATTGATGTCATATAAAGCACCACCATATAAGTTAGGATCAAATGCTGGTAATACTTCCCCTTTTAGATATGCATCATATCTACTAGAGTATTGAGAAAAATTACATTGTATGAATTTCATATCTCCTATTTGAGATAAATTATTTTGTAATTCTTCATAGTTTTGACTATACCGTGACATGATTGCTTCAAAAATATAACATTGGTTTTCTTGTGCTAATGCCATTAGCTCTTTTGCTTGAGATAAAGTAGATGTAAATGGTTTTTCTACAATAACATTTTTATGAGATAGAAGTGCTCTCTTTGCGTATTCATAATGCAAAGAATTAATGAGACCAATATAAACTGTATCAAAAGATTGATCTTGTAAGAATTTATCATAGTCTGTATACAAAGAATGAATGTAATATTGATCTACAATTGGTTTTCCTTTGTTTTCATTTCTACACCACAAAGCTGTAACTTCAATGTTTGTTTCTTTTATAGAATCCAATGCAACTTTAACAATTCCACCATTTCCTACAATTCCTAATTTCATTTCTGATCCTCTATTAAACCAAAATGCACAAAAGCATTCCAAATACCATCATCTAAAATATCTGTTGTAATGTAATCTGCTTCTTTTTTAGCTTCTTCAGCTGCATTTCCCATTGCCACACTTGTTCCACAAACTTTAAACATTGGAATATCATTTGCGCTATCTCCAATACCAATTGCGTTAAAAGATTGTAAGTTGTAATAATCTAGAATCTTTTCAATTGCGGTACCTTTTGTGACAGAACCATTTGTTACTTCTCCAATACAGAGTTGTTGATCTATATGTTCTACTGATTTTGTTAGAATAAATGGTTTTTCTAAATACTTCTCTAATTTAGGAAACAATGGATTCCAAGCTGGACCAAACGCACAAATCTTATAAATATGATCGTTATCTTCAGATCCAAAAGTTTCTGGATAGGTTCCATTTTCCATACATAATTCCACTTGTTTTTCTCGATTTGTTTCTCCACCAGAAAAATACTTCAACAAATATTCATATCCAACTTTCGAGCAATAAGAACCTGCAGCTCCTTCTAAACAATAGCCTAAATCATTTTTTAAAATTGTTCTTTTGATTCTTGTGACATCTTCTTTAGGAATTGGATGATCATAGATTCTTTTTCCATCCGCATAGACCATTCCACCTGCGCCTAAAATAAATCCATCAATTTCATAATTTAAATACTTTTGAATTTCAGATAAAGCTCTTCCTGTACACAAAAAAACTTTATGTCCATTCTTTCTAGCGAGTTGTATTGCTTGTTCAGCACTGTTTGGAATTTTTCCAATCTTTGTGGAATACAATGTTCCATCAATATCTAAAAATATTATTTTTTTCATTCTTTTAGTATATACGAAAAAACAGAAATCTGTTTTAGGATTTCTGTTAGATAAAGAAATTTGTTACACCTAATTTCAATTTTGAGTTTGTTTTTAAATGAATATGTGTGCCAGGTAAGAAACGCATTGAAGTGTCTGGTCCAATTTTAAAAGTTTCTCCATCCGCGATAATTTCGCCTTCACCTTCATAACCAAAGATCATTGTGGAATGTTCTTCAATCTTTTCCATTTCACATTCATCCATACAGATAATACGCACTTCCACAAATCCACTTTTAATGATTGTTGTCGAAGTATAACCTTTTTCCTTGAAATCAACGACTTCTGAAATAGAGAATACTTGTCCTGGTTCTTTGATTGTGTGATTTACAATTTGTCCAAGGTGAACTTCTAAATAAACACTATCTTCTAAGGCATCCACCATGATAACTTTATTCTTTGGTGTTACAAGGCCATCATTTTTTTCTAAATCTTGTGTGGTAGGAATTAGATTATCATCTTTTACTGAAACTCTGATTTTCCCTTGTTTCACAAATAACATTTTATAAAATTGAAATCCTTCAGGTGACATGCTTGTCCCTTCACCAAGTGAGAAAACATATACACCTTCAATTACTTGTTCCTGAACGATCGTTGAGGATATTGGAACATTTAACTCCGCTATATTAAATACTTCATTAATTGGATATCTCATAACTTTTGCCCCATTACATAGCCACCATCTGACTCTTCTAAAATATTGAAACCCATTTTCTGATAGAAAGAACATGCACGCATATTATCTTTGGCAACACCAACCATGATACCTTTACAATGATTTGTTCTTAAATCATCTAATAGTGTATGCATCAATAAAGTTCCACTACCTTTTCCACAACAAGTTTCTAAGATATCTATATGCAAATGTGCAGGATAATCTTGAATATATTTTTCATACTCAGAAATATCACAACGGTATTCAAATGATGGTGCAACTTCATGAATTCTTTGAAAATATTCAGGCATATATCTTAGAAAGGAATTTCCATCTTCACAGCATAATATATAACCTTGTATTTCATTTTGATCATCTTCCAATAAAAAACATTTTCCATGATCTAAATATGGATCACAATACATCAACAATGAAAAATCATGATGTTGTTGGTTCACTAAATTATCAGGACTACCTGTATGAATACAGATATCATGACACCTTTCGCGATACTTTTCTTGGTATGGAATAACTTTCATATGTCCTCCAATCGTCAAACTATTTTATAACAAAATCTCCATAATAAAAACCTCATCTCTGAGGTCTTTATATTAGTCTGTTAAATCATCTCCATTTGAAGCAATGACTTTTTTGTACCAGAAGAAAGAATCTTTACGAGAACGATTCATCGTTCCCTTACCTTCATCATCCATATCAACATAGATAAATCCATATCTCTTTCTCATTTCACCAGTACCTGCAGATACGACGTCAATGCATCCCCAAGTTGTATAACCAATGACATCTGCACCATTGGCAATTGCCTTATCCATAGCCGCAATATGCTTTCTGTAATAGTCAATTCTAAATGGATCATGAATTGAACCATCTGCTTCTACAGTATCATATGCACCTAAACCATTTTCAACGACCATCATTGGAAGATTATATCTTTGATAGATCATTTCTAGATAGTATTGCAATCCATCAGGATCAACAGCCCATCCCCAATCTGAATATTCTAGATATTCATTCTTAGCACCACTTGAGAAGTTACCAGATACTTTATCAGTCACTTTATGTGTTGTTACAAGAGAAGACATGTAATATGAGAAAGTATACATATCAACTGTACCTCTAGCGAAGTCTTCTAGATCTTCTTCTGTAATGTCTAACTGTACATGATGATCATTCCACAATCTTGTTACATAAGATCCATATGCACCTAAACATTGTACATCACCACAATAGTAAATATTCTTTTCCCATTGATGTTGACAAGCTAAGATATCTTTTGGATCACATGTTGCCGGATAATTTGTAATACCACAAATCATACATCCAATCATATTTGTTGGATCAATTGCGTGACCAATTTGAACTGCTTTGGCAGAAGCTACAAATTTATAGTGTAAATGTTGATATGCTTCTTGATATTCTTCATCACTATGTTCTCCTCCAGCAAAGTCTAAGAACATAATTGTGTTATTGATTTCGTTAAATGTTAACCAATTGTGTACTAATCCTTTGTATTCTGTAAAACATGTTGTAGCGAAACGAACGAAGTGATCAATTGTTTCTCTGTTTAACCAACCACCACAGTTTTCTTCTAGATAAAGTGGTGTATCAAAGTGCCAAATTGTAACAAGAGGTTCAATTCCATACTTCTTCATTTCTTTGAACATGTCACGATAGAATTCAACACCTTCTTTGTTTGGTTCTTTTTCTAATCCTGTAGGATACAATCTGGACCATGAAATAGACATTCTAAATTGTTTGAATCCCATCTCAGCAAATAGCGCAATATCTTCTTTATAATGATGATAACCATCTACTGCTTCATGGTTTGGATAATGATATTCATCTAATACCGCATACTTTGCACCTTCAGGTAACTTACCTTCTCTTTCTAATGTGCAATGATTACCATCTTTATCAATGTAAGTAATCTTTCTTGATTCATTCACTGTGCCACCTGTTGTGACATCTGTCATAGCTGGTCCTCTACCACCAAGGTTCCAACCACCTTCATATTGGTTCGCAGCAACTGCTCCTCCCCATAAAAATCCTTCTGGAAAATGTGCCATTTATTTATCTCCTTTTTCTTTTAATATTGTATCAAAGCGTTTACATTTTAACATCATAAAAATGCGGTTTATGGCATGACCGCATTTATCCAAGAAAGTCATCTTTCGAATTATCAATTAGTTCATTAACTTTTCTGCTGTTTCTAGAACACCTTTTCCATCCATCATTCCATACATTCTCATATCAATTGTGGATACAGGAACTTCAGGATATTTTCCTTGTACTTTACTTAACGCAAAACGAACTTGTGGTCCCAACAAAATAACATCCGAATCTGAACCATGTTCATCCAATTCATTTAAAGAATATGCGCTAATCTCATATTCCTTTCCTTGTTTTGCGGCTTCTTGTTTCATTTTCTCTACCAACATACTTGTACTCATTCCTGCTGAGCAGAACAATGTTATTTTTTTCATATTATTTACCCCGTTTTCTTAATATAAGAATAGTGAATTTAAGGGTGCTGATATATAATAATTGAGAAAGAAATATATAAAAATTATGAATTTTACAGAAACAGAACTAGCAGTACCACACTATGATGATCCAAGTATTCCTTTAAGAATCAAATATTACAAAAAAGAAAAAAGCAGTGTTGGAACACTCCCTCATTGGCATGATGATTATGAACTTGTGTATCTTTTAAAAGGTCAATATGAATATAGAATCAATGATGACCAATTGATCCTACAGCCTGGCGACTTTCTATTCATTAACAGTAAAGTATTACATTATGATTTAGCTTTCACAGACTCTATAGAAACTTATATGATCTTATTCCAACCTTCTATTCTTACTGGAAATCAAAAAATATTCGAAACGTTTTTAAAACCTATTCAAGGTATTAACCCAATTGAATATTTATACTTTCCAAGAAACACACCACAATCTGAAGAATGTGGCAAATGGGTTAAACGAATCGTACATTTATATTCAGAACATAAACACTCCTATTATTTAACAGCTATTGCGTATTTGATCTTTATTATGAATGTCATTATTGAAGAATTCGCAAATCGAAATCCTGCTTTCAAACAAATTACACCAATGGGTGAATTAGAAAAGAAAATGATCACTTATATTTATGCACACTTCTCAGAGAAAATTACATTAACAGATATCGCTAATTCTGCAAACATTAATACGCATACATGTTGCGATATATTCAAACATTATCTAAATACTTCCCCTATTGCGTATCTCAATTCATTTCGGTTAGATATGTCCACAAGATTATTGGTTACAACGAAAGCATCTGTACAATATATTTCTTATTCTTGTGGATTTGATTCTAGTGCATATTTTATTAAATTATTTAAAGAAAAATATGGAATTACACCTATACAATATAGGAAACAAATGAAGGAGAAGAAGCAATATGGATAAATTAAAGATTAAACCTCATCATTTTATGGATATTATCAAACTATACGGAAAAGGAATTGAAATGTTTGTGCCAGATGAAAAGATGGGGCATGATTTTTATAAAGTTGGGAATCTAATTATCCAAGATAAAAACACAATTCTTGAATTAACAATTGATGGTGATGATATTTGTAAACCATGTAAATCCTATCAAAAAGAATGTATTGATCCTTTAACAAGTATTCCGGGTTTTACTAAAAAGAATGCATATAACCAAACATTAGATGAAAGAATGATTTCATTATTTCATTTAGATGTTCAGAAAACTTATACCGCTAAAGAATTATGTACTATCTATCAGAAAAATCACAATTTGATTTTTGATGTATGGAAAGAAGAAAACAATTCAATTACGCAATTAAGACATGATTGGTTTGTTGAAGGGGCACGCAAATATCTGCAATCATGAAAAAATACCGGATGCCCCGTCCGATATTGATTCAACTTTTTGCATGAATATGTGCTTGAGGAGGACACATCTATGCTTTTCACCGGAATATTATGCCATTTACGTTTGCCCTAACGTTTCTTCCGGTAGTTAAGCCACCATCTTAAGAAGTGTTTATTGGAAAGAGTGATGGTTAGCTCTAACTAACTAATATGTTAGCGCGCACTAACTTGTGTGTCAACTCTTTTTTTGTTTTTTTCTTAACTTCCAATAATTTTGTCCCTCAAAAATAAAAACCACTAGATATTTAGTTTGTGCTATAGCCATATCTAGTGGTTTGTTTTATTTCTTG
>CAVJMM010000033.1:0-23864 GCA_963650865.1 Eubacterium sp. AM49-13BH
GATCAGATTAATTACTCTGATCTTTCTAATAACAGTTGCGTCAGCAACTTTTTTTACATATTGAAAGAATTGTCGTTTTTATACGACATTTTTTGATTTCTGTAAATTCACTATGAATTTGTGAATGCTATACTGTGAACAAGTAAAAAAGGAGATTATTATGTATTACGGTTCAGGTACTTATGAAGCATTTGCTCATCCAAAAAAGCCAAAAGATGCTGATAAAAATACAGCATATATTATTGGTACAGGTCTAGCAGGATTATCTGCAGCTTTCTATCTAGTTAGAGATGGACAAATTTCTGGAGATAGAATTCATTTATTAGAAAAGTTAGATCTTGCTGGCGGAAGTTGCGATGGCAAGAAGGACATTACAAAGGGATTCTACATGCGTGGTGGTAGAGAAATGGATAACCATTTTGAAGTAATGTGGGATATGTTTAAAGATGTTCCTTCTATTGAAACAGAAGGTGTATCAGTTTTAGATGAATATTATTGGTTAAACAAAGAAGATCCTAACTATTCTTTATGTAGAGCTTCTCAAAATCGTGGTGAAAGTGCGCATACAGATGGTAAATTCAATTTAGATAAAAAGAGTGCAATGGCATTAGCGAAACTCTTTATGACATCAGAAGATGAATTAGAAGATAAGAAGATTTCTGATGTATTACCTGATGAATTTTGGTCAACAAATTTCTGGCTCTATTGGCAAACAATGTTTGCATTTCAAAAATGGTCTAGTGCTTTAGAAATGAAGAGATATCTTTGCAGATATGTTCATCATATTGATGGATTACCAGATTTCTCAGCATTACGATTCACAAAATATAATCAATTCGAAAGTATGATTTTACCTTTAGTGAAATATCTAGAGAGTCATGGTGTTCAAATTGAATATGGAATGAATGTTAAAAATGTAATTATTGATACAGATGATAAAGATAGAAAAGTCGCAAAAGAAATTGTGTTACTCAAAGATGGTGTTGAAGAAACTATTTCTTTAACAGAAGATGATCTTGTATTTATTACAAATGGTTGTTGTACAGATACAAGTTGTTATGGTGATCAAAATACTGCTCCTGATTTGAGTGGTGTAAAAGATGGCTCTGGCGAATCTTGGGATATGTGGAAGAATATTGCCAAACAAGCAAAGCATGGCGAATTTGGTAATCCTGAAAATTTCTGCTCTGATACAGAAGCTACAAACTGGATGAGTGCTACAATTGAAACAAGCAACGAAGAAATTATTCAACATATTATCAATGTATGTAAGAGGGATCCTAGACGTGGTAGAGTTACAACAGGTGGTATTGTAACTGTAAAAGATTCTGTGAATAATTGGTATTTAAGTTGGACAATCAATCGTCAGCCTCAATTCAAATCACAAAATAAAGATTCTGTATTAGTATGGGTATATTCTTTGAATACAAATAGACCTGGTAACTATATCAGAAAACCAATGAAAGAATGTACAGGTGCAGAAGTTTGCCAAGAATGGCTATACCATATTGGAATTGATGAAGAAAAAATTGAAGAACTAGCCAATTCTGCATGTAATACGACAACATGTTATATGCCTTATATCAATGCTTTCTTCCAACCAAGAAAGAAAACGGATAGACCACTTGTAGTTCCAAAGGGTGCTGTGAATTTCTCATTCATTGGGCAATTTGCAGAAACACCAAGAGACACAATCTTCACAACTGAATATTCGATTCGTACAGGTATGGAAGCTGTATATACACTATTAGATGTTGATAGAGCTGTTCCTGAAGTATGGGGTTCACAATATGATGTAAGAGAATTATTGAGAGCCACTTATTATGCAATTGATAAAAAATCGATTGATGAAGCCCCATTAAATATTGTTGAGAAGAAGGCAATTGAAGGAATTATTAAAAAGTTCAAAGGAACAGATATTGAATTGTTATTAAAAGAAAGTGGATTAATTAAATAAGACTGGAGAAGATGAAAATCTTCTCTTTTTTTGGGATATAGAAAACTGTTATACTATATGCGGAATAGGAAGTGATAACATGGAACCATTACCAACAAATTGGAATAAAATGGCACATAAAGAAAAAGATTTCTTTTTTTCTAGATTTTATAATCATTATTTAAGACCAGGAGAATGCGTAGGAATCTGGGATGATGCGGATGAAGAAGTAAAAAAAGCATATGAGGAATTTTTAAAAGAAGATGATAAATGATTATTCAAACATTAAAGCAATCTTTTTTGATTTTGATGATACTTTGGGCTATCGAGAAGAATATGCTTATGATACATTTTATAGTTTGTTTAAGTCATGTTTGAAAATAGATGATGAAGTAGAATTGGAAGCAATTTTACAAGATTGTATGATTTGGGAAGAACAAGGAAATATCTATAAAAAACATATTGTAGATATGTTGAAAGAAAAATATAACATTCAATTGCCATTTGATGACTTTGAAAAATGGTGGAACGAAGAACAATGGAAAGCAACTTTACCTTTTCCTGATACGATTCAAACATTAGAGAAAATAAAAGATAAGTACCTTTTAGCTATCATTACAAATGGTGATAGTATTGCACAAAGGAAGAAAATAGAACACGCAGATATTATGCAGTATTTTGATGAGAATCATATTTTTGTTTCTGGAGATTTTTCATATAAAAAACCAGATAAAAGAATATTTGAATATGCCATGCAACAATTAAACGTAAGACCAGAAGAAAGTGTTTTTGTAGGTGATATATTTTCGAATGATGTAATTGGTGCTTATCATGCAAAGATGCATCCAATATGGATATGGACACACGGTAACAGAAAATGCCATGCAAATATCACTAGAATCCAAAAAATAAGTGATTTATTACGTATTTTATAAAAATTTCTAGGATTACATATAAGTTAAAAAAAACACAAACATTTTTATGGTATGATTATTGAGCGAAAGTTTGGAGGTCATATATGGATTTAGAAGCGATGAAGAATCATGCAAAGAATATCCGCATCAACATTATTAAAGAAGTTTCCAATGCACAATCAGGTCATCCAGGTGGATCTTTAGGAGCAGCAGATATTCTAACAGTTCTTTATTTTGATGTCATGGATTTCACAAAAGAAAATGCTCATTCTTTAGAAAGAGATCGATTTGTATTATCCAAAGGACATGCATCACCACTTCTGTATGCAGTACTAGCAGAAAAAGGAATTATTCAAGAAGAAGAATTATTAACATTTCGTAAATTGAATTCAAGGTTACAAGGACATCCAGACTTAAATGAATTGGATGGGATTGACATGTCTACTGGCTCTTTAGGGCAAGGAACAAGTGCTTCTGTAGGTATGGCTTTAGCGAATCGATTAGATAAAAATGATCATCGTATTTATGCTTTGGTAGGCGATGGCGAATCTGAAGAAGGTCAAGTTTGGGAAGCTGCTATGGCTGCAGGTCATTATAAATTAGATAATCTATGTTGGATCATTGATAATAATGGATTGCAAATTGATGGTAAATGTGAAGATGTCATTGGACCTGCGCCATTTGATACAAAGTTTGCTGCATTTGGTTGGAATGTCATTACTGTAGATGGGCATGATTATGAAGCTTTACATGAAGCTTTTGAATCAGCTGAAAATTATAAAGGAAAACCTACTTGCATTATCGCAAATACAATTAAAGGAAAAGGTGTTTCTTTTATGGAGAATCAAGCTGGTTGGCATGGAAAAGCACCAAACGCAGAATTAACTGAAATTGCATTAAAAGATCTGGAGGGTAAATAAGATGGCTAAGGCAACACGTGAAGCATATGGCGAAGAGATTTCAAAACTCATTCAAGAAAATCCTAAAATCGTTGTTTTAGACGCAGATCTTGCTGGATCAACAAATAGTGCCAAAGCAGGAGAAGTTTGTCCTGATAGATTCTTTGATATGGGAATTGCTGAAGCAAACATGATTGGTGTTTCTGCAGGACTAGCTGCAAGTGGATATATCCCTTTTGCATCTTCCTTTGCAATGTTCTGTACAGGAAGAGTTTGGGAACAAATTCGTAATAGCGTAGCTTACCCTCACTTAAATGTAAAAATTGTTGGTTCTCATTCTGGAATTACAGTAGGAGAAGATGGTGTAACACATCAAGCCATTGAAGATATCGCAATCATGCGTGATATTACAGGATTGGAAGTTTATGCACCATGTGACCAATGGGAAACAAAGGCAGTTATTGACTATGTAGCTTCTACAACAAGTCCTTGTTATGTAAGATTAGGTAGAAGTAAAGTAGAAGATGTATTCGATGAAAATAAAAAATTTGATGTTACAAAAGTTAATATCATTCATGAAGGAACTTCTAAAGTTGTTGTTTTCGCAACAGGATTAATGGTTCAATCTTCATTAGGTGCTTTAAAAATCTTAAAAGAAAAAGGAATTGATCCAACGGTTGTAGATGTTTGTGCAATCAAACCAACAGATGAAGCAGGAATTACAAAGTTATTAGAAGAAAATGATGAAATCTTTACTGTTGAAGAACATTCTGTAGTTGGTGGATTAGGTTCTATGGTATGTGAAGTTGCTGCAGATCATTGTCCAAGAAGAATTCATCGTTTAGGTATGAGAGGATTTGCACAGAGTGCTGATTGGAAAACACTTCTCAGAGAATATAAATTAGATGCTGAAGGTGTAGCTGAACAAATTGAAAATAGTTTAAAAAAGTGAAGTCGATTGACTTCATTTTTGAATACAATTTTATTTACATCTGATTAAAAAAATGATAACTTATTCTATCAGTTGAAATTTATAGGAGGTACAAATATCGTGATAAAAGAATTGGTAAAAAGTGTACGAGAATATAAAAAAGATACGATTTTAACACCTGTTTTTGTAGTAGGTGAAGTACTAATGGAAGCTTTGATTCCTTATGTAATTGCTTTATTAGTAAATGAAATTCGTGCAGGAGCAGGCGTTGATGTGATTTTAAGTTATGGATGGAAACTGATTTGCTTTTCTATCATAGCTTTAATTTGTGGATATTTTGCAGGAATCACATGTTCTAAAGCTAGTTGTGGGTTCGCAAAGAATTTAAGACACGATGCTTTTTATAACATCCAAAAATTCTCTTTTACAAATATTGATCATTTTTCAAATGCTTCCTTAGTAACAAGATTAACAACAGATATTCAAAACGTTCAAATGGCATTTATGATGATTATTCGTACTGCTGTTCGAGCACCATTGAATTTAATCTTTTCATTCTTTATGGCTTATTACATGGGTGGAAGTATGGCACTTGTATTCTTAGTTGTAATTCCATTTTTAGGTATCGCATTATTTGCGATTGCGAAGATTACAATGCCTATTTTCCGTAAAGGATTTCCTAAATATGATGCTTTAAATGAATCTGTAGAAGAAAATGTAAAAGGAATTCGTGTTGTAAAATCTTATGTACGTGAAGACTATGAAAATACAAAATTTGAAAATGCTTCTGAAGATATTCGAAAGATATTCACAAAGGCAGAACGAATATTAGCTTTAAATAATCCAGTTATGCAGTTATGTGTATATGGAGTAATGTTATTTGTGTTATCAGTTGGTTCTGAACATATTATTAATCAACAAACATTAGATATTGGACAGTTCTCTACTTTATTAACATATTCTTTCCAAATCCTAGTTTCTTTGATGATGCTTTCTATGATCTTTGTTATGATTACATTCTCAGAAGAAAGTGCAGAAAGAATTGCGGAAGTATTAAAAGAAAAAAGTACAATTACATCTAAAGAAAATGCAATTAAAACAATTTCAGATGGATCCATTGATTTTGAAAATGTAGATTTTAAGTATTCCGAAGAGGCAGAAACACCAGTGTTAGAAAATATTGATCTACATATTAAAAGTGGTGAAACAATTGGTATTATTGGAGGAACAGGTTCGTCTAAGTCTTCCTTGGTGCAATTGATTCCTAGACTTTATGATGTTAGTGATGGTGAAGTACGAGTTGGTGGAGAAAATGTCAAAGATTATGATCTTGTAGCTTTGAGAGATTCTGTAGCGATGGTACTTCAAAAGAACGTGCTTTTCTCTGGAACGATTGCGGATAATATTCGTTGGGGCAATAAAGATGCAACATTAGAAGAAGTAAAACATGTTTGTCATTTAGCTTGTGCAGATGAATTTATTGATCAATTTCCGAAAGGATATGATACTTGGATCGAACAAGGTGGTACAAACGTATCTGGTGGTCAAAAACAAAGACTTTGTATCGCTAGAGCACTTTTGAAAAAACCTAAGATATTGATTATGGATGACTCAACAAGTGCAGTTGATACAAAAACAGATGCTTTGATTCGTAAAGCAATGAAAGAATACATTCCTGAAACAACGAAAATCATCATCGCACAACGAACTTCCTCTGTAGAAGATGCAGATCGAATCATTGTTATGGATGGAGGTCATATTGATCAAATTGGTACTTCAGAAGAATTATTACAGACAAATAAGATCTATCGTGAAGTTTATTTGTCACAAAATAAAAAAGGTACTGAAACAATAGAAGAAAAGGAGGTAATCGCATGAAAAATAGAACAGAGAATCAATTAAAAACACTAAAACGTTTATTGAAAATGATGATTTCCTTCTTTCCTAAAATGTTGCCTTTGATTCTTGTATTTATTATCTTGAATGCAATCTTAGGTGCTTTACCTTCTATTTTCCAACAAAATGTTGTTGCGGTATTGGAAAACTCATGGAATAACAATATTTCTTGGGCTGATACAAAACCTCAAGTTATGCACTTTGTATTTATCTTAGGTGGCTTGTATGCGTTAGCGTTGTTGATTTCATTTACATATAATCAATTGATGGCTTTCTTTACACAAGGATTTCTAAAGAAAGTCAGAGATGAAATGTTTGAACACATGGAATCATTACCAATTCGTTACTTTGATACGCATCAACATGGAGATATCATGTCTCACTATACAAACGATGTTGATGCAATGAGACAGATGATCTCACAATCTTTCCCACAATTATTAATTTCATTAATTACTGTTGTAACAATTCTATGTATTATGATGTATTACAGCATTTATATGGGATTAGTTATTGTACTTGGTGCAGTTATCACAATTACAATTACTAGAGTTATTGGAGGAAAGAGTGCAAAATTCTTCATGGCACAACAAAAAACTGTTGGTAAAACAGAAGGTGTCGTAGAAGAAATGATCAATGGTCAAAAAGTAGTAAAAGTATTTAATCATGAAGAATTGACAGAAGAAGAATTTGATAAAGTTAACAATGAACTATTTGAAGCTTCTTATGCCGCAAATAAATATTCCAATACATTAATGCCAATCTTAAATAACATCAACTATATTGTTTATGTAATGGTAGCTGTTATGGGTGGTGTGTTTATGGAACTTCATGTTAATAACTTATCTTTATCAGGATTGCCATTTTCAATTGCAGTTATTGTGCCTTTCTTAGGAATGTGCAGACAATTCTCAGGTGCTATTCAACAGATTTCACCACAAATCAACTCAACAATCATGGGTTTAGCTGGTGCTGCGAGAATATTTGCTTTATTAGATGAAGAACCAGAAACTGATGAAGGCTATGTAGAACTCGTTTATGCAAATGAAGTAAATGGTGAGGTTGTAGAAAGTGCAACACCTACTGGTAAGTGGGCATGGAAACATCCACATCAAGCAGATGGAACAATTACTTATGTTCCATTAAAAGGAAATATTCAATTTGACGATGTTGATTTTGCGTATAATCCAGATAAAGTTGTATTGCATAATGTAACGCTTTATGGAAAACCAGGGCAAAAGATTGCCTTTGTTGGCGCAACTGGTGCAGGGAAAACAACCATCACAAACTTGATTAATCGTTTCTATGATATCGCAGATGGAAAAATCAGATATGATGGAATCAACATCAACAAAATTAAAAAATCATCTCTTAGAAAATCATTAGGTATTATTCTTCAAGATACAGTTTTATTTACAGGAACGGTAATGGATAATATTCGCTATGGTAAATTAGACGCAACAGATGAAGAATGTATCGCTGCAGCGAAATTAGCTGGTGCAGATTCATTCATTAAACATTTACCTGATGGTTATAACACAATGTTAAATGGTGATGGTTCTTCTTTATCACAAGGACAATGTCAATTGTTAGCGATTGCTAGAGCTGCAGTAGCAGATCCACCAGTTATGATTATGGATGAAGCTACTTCTTCAATTGATACACGTACAGAACAAATTGTACAAGAAGGAATGGATCGTTTGATGAATGGTAGAACAGTCTTTGTTATTGCACATAGATTATCTACAGTTAAGAACTCTAATGTCATTATTGTATTAGATCATGGTCATATCATTGAACGTGGTACGCATGAAGAACTCCTTGAAAAGAAGGGACAATACTATCAGTTATATACTGGTGCATTTGAATTAGAATAGAAATGAAGACTTATCTACTATGGTAAGTCTTTTTTAATAGGTACCAAAAGTAGTTATATTGATAAATGATGTAATAAAGCTATAATCTAGTTAACAAAGTAAGCGAGATAATTCTATGAATAACGAAAGATATAAGTGTGAAAAAACATCAAAAATATTTTTATGTGTTATCGTCTTAGTTTTGCTATCTCTTCTCAGTTTTTCAATAGGAAGAAATTTTCCAATCGTATCAGAAGAATGTTTGTTAGATAATCCAGGTACTTACGTTAGTGAAGATGGAAGATATTATTTATCTCTACCTCCTGAAAGTTCTGATTATGAATTTTCTTTGACATATTCGTCAGACACTGGACCTATTGTGAATTCTGGAAAATACGAAAAAGTCAGCGATACACTTGCTATGATGAAAACAGAACAGACAACAATGTATGTTTATGAAACAATTAAGCATAGTAAAAAAGGTGTAGTTCTAGTAGATGATTTAAAAAAAGAAATTTTTTTAGTAAAAGAATCTAATAGTTATACTCTTATTGAAAGGAATAAGAACGTTATAGAATAAAATTCTTGCTGGCACACGAAGGGTATTGAACATGTTGCCTATAGTTACCAAACTTTAGCTACTTGTTTTCGGAAATAGGGATCGTAAAATGTAATTAAACAAATCATGATTTGATTGAAAAGGAGAAAGACTATGAAAAAATCAATGATAATTCTTCCGATTGTAGGAATTGCGGCTTTGGTAGGAATTTCCTCCAAAAATGTTGTTTTAGCGCAAAATCTGGCACCTGTATCAAAAACAATTGATCCAGCTACTGTAGTAGATACTGCAGAAGATTATGATATATCAACACCAGAAGGATTTGTTGAATACATTTTTAGAGATATTGGTGATGATGAAAAAGTAATCCTAACAAAGGGTGGTGGAATGATATATGGACAAATGATTACACTTGATCCAGAGACGGGAGAACAGGTTGTAAAGAGAGATTCTGCGACAGATCCAGAGGGTGTTGTAGCATCAGAAGCAAAAAAAATATTATTAAATAGACTTCTTGAAGAAGAAGCAGAAAGGAATGGAAATAAATGAAAAAAAATAATTAGTGCAGTAAGTTTATTCATGATAATGACAAGTGGTTCTGTATTATCTGTTTCAGCAGCAGAATATCATGAACCAATATATCATGATGATTCATCTGTTGTAGATACATTCTTTGATTCATTATCTGATGATGATAAGGTGCTTCCAATGCCTGATGGTGGATATTTATATGGTGGAATCATTGAGACAAGTTTAACAGATGAAACGGATGTATATGCAGTATATGATAGTGAATTAGATCCATCTGCAATTACGGTAAAAGAGGCTAAGAAATTGATTGAGGAAGATTCTAAAGTTCCTAACAAGACACCTCGACAAGCAACGCCACCAAATGTAGGAAGCCTTTATTTTGTAAAAGCGAATGAAAGATATCTATCAGATCAGTTTTCTGGAAAAGGTTGGAGATTCAGTAATTACATGTTTAAACCACAAGACGGAACAGGCAATTATTTGAAATGGACAAGCTATGGGGATAGTGGAAGAGTAGGTAGTTATAACAATGCAGTTTCTACTTATAACGGAACAACACAAGGAACATCTGTAGGTGCGAATCAAACAATTTGGTTTAATGGAAACAATGCTGGTCAAATTTATTATACTTATAATCCTGTTCAAGGAACTAGATACGCAGTAGAGAATCCAGTTTAAGATACATGAAAGGAACTTGAGATACTTTCAAAGTTCCTTTTTGTGTTTTGTTTGTAAGTATGAAATAATTAGGTTTAGAAAAAGGAATAATCATGATTGAAGATAAAGTTAAAACAAAGCGAAAAATAATTGGATCATATCTAAAATATATTCGAAAAGATGAAAATGTTGCGTTATCTTTTATTTCAGAAACATTAAAAATAAATAAAGGGTATTTAAGTAAAGTTGAAAATGGTGAGACCAACATTACAGATGAACTTATAGAAAAACTCACACAATTTGTCGACGTTAAATTTATAAATAATGATGCATTACTTGAAAAAACAAAACGATTTTTATTGGAATTATTTGAAGCACATATCGCAATGAATCGAACAAAAGTTCAGATTATGTTGAATTCTTACTTTTTGAATTTTTCTTATTGTAAAGATTCACCAGCTTTTTTCCATTACTTATTGATTGAACTTTATGATGCAGTAGAAGTAAAGAAAGATTTCAAGAAATCAAAGGAACTGATTGATTTGTTAGAAGAATACGTTACAGATGTATTTGATAATAAAGAACAACTATTCTACTGTCTTATGAAAGCTTTTTATTATCAATATTCTTACAAATCAGTAGAGAGTTTAGGTTATTTAAAAGAAGCTGAAGAACTTTATACAGGAATCAATAATTTTAATTATCTAGGGGTGATTTATCATAGAATGGCTGTGATATATTTTTATCTGAATGATGGATTCTCGTCTTATCGGTATGGAGAATGGGCAAGAATGATATTTCGAGATACATTATATTTTAAAAGAGTCCAACATTTAAATGTGTGTATTGCCAGTAGTTTAGTTCTTTTAAGAAGGTATGAAGAAGCAGAAGGAATTTATCAAACACTGCTAGATAATTTAGAACATGAAGAAAAAGAATTGAAATCATTAGTATTGAATAGTTTGATTTGGAAATCATTACGAGCTGCAGAGTATGAAAATGCCCTAAAGTATAGAGAAAATGAAAATGAAATAGGAGAAAGTGATTATCTTTTATTGAAACCTTGTGCTCCTATTGCACATTATTATTTGGGAGATAAAGAAAAAGCATTAGAAGAAATTAATGAAATATTTAGAGAAGATCATGTTGATGAATATTTGAAGTTACTATTAGAATTATTGAAATCTGATATACAAGATAACAATCAACTTTTTTTGAAGGTGGCAAGAAAAGTTAAGCATAAGATTGAGAATGATAGAAATTTTAGATTTTATGATGTTTACTTAGATTTAATAGTAAACCACTTTAAAAGAATTGGTGATAAAGATAAAGTGATTGAAGTACAAGATTATATCATTTCACGTATGTAAAAAGATCTTATCTTAAAGATAAGATCTTAATAGAAAAGTTTCTTTCTTTGTTTTGCTGCAGATACTAAATCAAAATCAGTTAACCAATTGATATCTAATCCTTCTACAACAGATAAAGCTCTATTTAAATCCTCATCTGTTTTAAAAAGTTCAGGATTATGAACATCTAGCCCAATAATTACTGGGCATTTTTTTTCTGCGAAAGTTTCAAAGAAGATTCTAGTTGGATATGCATAACGCATTCCATCAGGATATTTACTCATACCATGATGCACACCACTACCCGTATTTAATTCTAGTGGCATGTTATATTGTAAAGAAATATTTGCGATTCTCTCTGCAATCTTTTTGACACTTTCATCCATATAAGGATATGAATATAAACATACATCTGGATGTGCAATATAATCACACAATCCATGCTTGCATGCGTATTCTAAACGATCTACATACATCGATAATTGTTGAGGTGTAGAAAACCCATAAGAACTCATCAAATCCAAATCTAAGTTATGTTGACCTAGAATGCAATAATCTAATTCTTTTCGATATTGTGATAAAGTTTCCCATTCAGAGCGATAACATTCTACTTCCATCCCAACATAAATATTGATTTGATCTTTATACTTTTCTTTTAAAGAACGAATAGAAGATAAATATTCTTCAACTTGTTCAATATCCATTCTTTCTGTAGGATAAGGTGTTTTATATGCTGCATGATCAGAGAATCCTAACGTTTTAAAACCTCCTTCAATCGCTGCTATAACGTAGTCTTCATCCTCACCAATTGCGTGACCGCATCTTTTCGTATGTGTATGCCAATTTGTTTTAATCATGATAACAATTGTAACAGTTTTTTTGAAAATTGATTGACGAAATATTGATAAAGGAATAATATGGATTCACAAGAACACTTGAACAGTTATTCAAATGTGAGGAGGAATGATATGAAAACTTTTAATTATAAGATTGAAGGTATTGATTGTAAGCATTGTGCAAAAGAACTAGAAGAAGAAATTGGAAAGTTAGAAGGCGTATCTAATTGTGTTTTAGAATTTGGACACCCTTCTCATTTATCATATGAATATAAAGGTGAACATGCTGAAGAAATAGAAAAGAAAATGATTCAACTCATTAAAGATGATCAAAAAAATCCTGTGATAACAGCAGAAGAGCATCACCATCATGAACATGCTGAAGGATGTGGCTGTGGTCATGAACATCACCATCATCATGAACATGCTGAAGAATGTGGCTGTGGTCATGAACATCACCACCATCATGAACATGCTGAAGAATGTGGCTGTGGTCATGAACATCATCACCATCATGAACATGGCGGAGAGTGCGGTTGTGGCCATGAACATCATCATCACCATAACGGACACAGTCATACAAAACATGAAGTATTTAATATTGAAGGTATTGATTGTGCTAACTGCGCAAAAGAATTAGAAGAAGAAATTGGAAAATTAGAAGGAGTATCCAATTGTACATTAGAGTTTGGAATTCATTCCCACTTACAATATGATGTTGATTCTGATAAGGCAGATGTTGTAGAACAATCTATGATACAAATCATAGAAGATGACCAAGAGAATCCAATTATCACAAGAGTTGTAGATCATAACATTACACATGTTGAATATGTGATTGATGGAATTGATTGTTCAAATTGCGCAAAAGAATTAGAAGAAGAAATTGGGAAATTAGAAGGTGTATCGAATTGTACATTAGAATTTGGAATTCATTCTCATTTGAAATATGATGTTGTATCTTCTAAGAATCGTTCTGTTGAAGTACAGATGATCAAAATCATAGAAGATGATCAAGAAAATCCAGTGATTAAAAAAGTTTCTGATGAAAAAGAAAAAATGTATAAATTCAATATTAAGAATATTGATTGTGCAGATTGTGCGAATGAGCTTGCGGAAGAAGCAGAAAAAATCAATGGTGTAATGAGCTGTGATGCAGATTTCATGAATCAATTATTGATTGTGAAATGTAATCCAAAAGATAAGAGTCGTATCGCAAATGAAATGAAAGAAATGATTGCTAAGGCTGAACCAGATGTTGAGTTTTCTGAATATGTAAAAGAAAAGAAAAAGGTTCAAGAAGAAGATACAAATGATAAAGTGATGCTTACAAGAATGATTGTTGGAGCTGCTTTATTTGGCTGTTCATTTTTATTAGAAGGAATGCCTCAAATTGTTATTGCTGTGATTGCTTATTTGATTCTTGGATATGATGTTTTGTTGAAAGCTGTTCGAGGAATTGGTAGAGGCCAATTGTTTGATGAACATTTCTTAATGGCTATTGCCACTTTAGCTGCGATTTATCAACAAGAGTGGGAAGAAGCTGCAGGTGTTATGTTGTTCTATCAAATTGGTGAATATTTCCAAGATTTAGCGGTTAGAAGAAGTAGAAAATCAATTGGAGAACTCATGGATATTCGACCAGAGTATGCGATGGTAAATCGTAATGGCGATTATGAAAAAGTAGATCCTGATGAAGTTTCTATTAATGAAATCATTCGTGTAAAACCAGGTGAAAGAATACCATTAGATGGTATTGTTATTCGTGGTGCTTCCTCATTAGATACGGCAAGTTTAACTGGTGAAAGTAAACTAAGAGATGTAGATGTAGATGATGAAGTCATTTCTGGTTCTGTCAATGAAACAGGTGTTTTAGAAATTCGTGTGACAAAAGAATATGGAGAATCAACAGTAGCGAAGATTTTAGATTTAGTAGAAAATAACGATTCTCATAAAGCAGAACATGAAAAATTTATTACAAAGTTTTCTAAGTATTACACGCCAATTGTCGTTTTTTTAGCCATCGCTGTAGCTATCTTTGTAGGCGTATTTATGGGCGATTTCAACGAAGGTATTCGTAGAGCTTGTACATTCCTTGTAATATCTTGTCCATGTGCATTGGTGATTTCTATTCCATTATCTTTCTTTGCGGGAATTGGTGGACTTTCATCTAGAGGAGTTCTTGTAAAGGGAGCAAACATCATTGATGATCTAGCGAAGGTAAAACAAGTCGTTATGGATAAAACGGGTACTTTGACATCAGGTGAATTTGCGGTAGAAGAAATCTATAGTGTTGGAAATGAAGATACTTTGATTTATGATGCATCTTGTGCAGAACATTTTTCGAATCATCCAATTGCACAAGGAATTAAAAATGCATGTAATCAACAAGTTGAAGATGCTGATATTACAGATGTACAAGAAATTGCTGGTAGAGGTTTATCAGTAAAATTGAATGGTATCGAAATACTTGCTGGTAACTATAAGTTAATGCAAGACAAAGGAATTGTTTGCACGCAACAAACTTCAACAGGTACGCTTGTTTATGTTGCGAAAAATGGTGTCTATGAAGGTTGTTTGGTGTTAAGAGATCAATTGAAAAAAGATTCGCTTGAAGCAATTGAAACATTACAAAAAGAAGGCAAGAAATGTATTATCGTTTCAGGAGATAATCAAGAAATCACAGAAGCAATTGGTCAACAATTACATGTCGATCAAGCAATTGGTGGATGTATGCCAGAAGATAAAGTAAATGCTGTGAAGAATTTCATGCAAGAAGGCATGACTGCGTTTGTTGGAGATGGTGTCAATGATGCCCCAGTTATCACACTTGCAGATGTAGGTATTGCGATGGGGGCTTTAGGAAGTGATGCGGCAATTGAAGCAGCAGATGTTGTATTGATGGATGATTCACCAAGTAAGATATCTCTAGCAATTTCCGCAAGTAAGAGAATTCTATTTATCGCAAATGAAAATATTTATGGTGCAATTACAATTAAAATATTAACTTTGATATTTGGTGCATTAGGTATTGCGAATATGTGGTGGGCAATCTTTGCGGATACAGGTGTTGCGATGCTGTGTGTATTGAACTCATTAAGACTATTAAAAATTTCTAGAAAATAAGTGTAGGCATGGATATAAGGTCCATGCTTTTCTATGTAAATTGTTTGTTATGAATTTGTTATATGTTAGAAAAGCTTTTTTCTTCACATTTTATATATTCAGGAATAAAATAGTTCCATGAAAAATAGAATGTTTACAAATGCACAGTTGAGAAGATTAATTCTTCCTTTACTAGTAGAACAGTTACTAGTTATGTTGGTTGGTATGGCAGATACGATTATGGTATCTGCGGCAGGTGAAGCTGCGATTTCTGGAGTTTCTATCGTGAACGATGTCAATAACTTGATTATTGCGATATTAACAGCGATTGCAGGTGGTGGATCTGTTATTGTTACGCAATACTTAGGGAATCAAGATGAAGAGAACACAAAACTATCTGCCTCTCAGTTGATTATGATTAGCTTTATTATTTCTTTGGTATTCGGTGTTCTTTGTGTTACTTTTCATAGTTTGATATTAAATCTATTATATGGAAGTGTAGAAATGGATGTCATGGATAGCGCCAAAGTTTATTTCTGGATTACAGCGTTATCATTTCCATTCTTAGGGGTATATAACAGTTCAGCTGCTTTGTATCGATGCATGAATCGTACAAATACAACAATGAAAGTTTCTATCTTAATGAATATCATTAATGTTGTTGGTAATTTTATCTGTGTATATTTATTACATATGGGTGCTGCTGGTGTTGCTTGGCCTACACTTGCGAGTAGAGTTGTTGCGTCTATTGTGATGTTAGTATTATGCTTTGATCAAGAAGCTCCTATTTCTGTTTTGTGGAAAGATATTCTAACTTGGAAAAAAGATATTATTTCTAGAATTTTATCAATTGCGATTCCAAATGGTGTTGAAAATGGATTGTTTCAATTAGGAAAAGTCATTGTCTCAATGTTTGTTGCAACTTATGGAACAATGCAGATTGCAGCCAATGGTGTAACGAATTCATTGTGTGTATTGTGTTATACAACAGAAATGGCAATGCAGTTAGCAGTTGTAACAGTTGTTGGTCAATGTGTTGGTGCGAATGATTATGAGCAGGCAAAATATTATATTCGAAAGATGTTGATCATGTCTGCAATAATGGCGGTAGTTAATAATATTTTGTTATATGTTGTTTCACCATATGCTTTATCTTTGTATACATTAAAAGGCGAAACATTAGCGATTGCAGAAACGATTTTAGGAATGGAATGTTTTGCGGTTGCGTTATTACATGCACCTGCATTTGTGTTGCCAACATGCTTAAGAGCATCTGGGGATGCAAAATATACAATGTATGTAGGTGTTGCTTCGATGTTTGCGGCTAGAGTTGCTGGTGCTTATATTCTTGGAACAGTTATGGGATATGGTGTTGTAGGAACACGTATTGCGATGTATCTAGATTGGATTGTCAGAATTATATTCTTTGCGATTCGATATAAGAGCGGAAAGTGGACTGCTTATAGAGCGATTGAGTAATTATGTTTGGAACGGTTATCAATATTATTAGTATTTTAGTACTCGTATTATTTGTGCTATTATTTATCTTAAAGAAAACGAAGAAGTGAAATCTATCTTCGTTTTTTTTTTTTTTTTGTATAAAAAAAGAACGGAATTTTCCGTTCTTTCATCATACATTGATATAACCGATTGTTGATTTTGTTCCTGTTCCACTAGAAGAAACCCAACGTTCATTGTAGTGACCAGAGAAACCACCTTCGACGATATGAACCATATCACCATCTACGCCATCAACATAAGCAACATGTCCGTTATATACTGCGATACCACCAACTGTTGGTGTACCACTAACAGAATAACCTGCAGCAGCAGCATTGGAATACCATTCAGAAGCGTTTCCTAAGTTAGGTAATGCAATACCTCTTGCGTTATAAAGAGCTTGCCATGCACCATAAGTACAATTTGACCAACCACCGCCATAAGGATTAGCTCCACCAGCGGAATATCCTAAGTTAGAAGTGTTTGTGTTTTCACCACTTGCACCAAGACTTGCAGCTAATTCTGCTTGTCTAGCAGCTTCTTCAGCTTGTGCTTGTGCCTCTGCTTCGGCCTGTGCTTGCGCTTCAGCTTCTGCAGCTTGTGCCTGTAGTACTTCTTCAGGAGTTTGAACATTTACAATCAGATCTTGTTCTGTTGTATTTCCTTTTTGATCAACAGCTGTATAACTTACAACATATTGACCATCAACATTCATATCTAAGTTGTGTGTATCAACTTTTAATACTGGCTTTGGATTGCTTTGTGCATCGTTAACATAAGAAATATAACTTTCTGCTACAAATGTATCTCCGTTATTAACGGTTACTTCTTGTGCTTTTAGTTTTAACTGTGGGGCGGAAGCTACTTTCATATTAACAACTACTTCTTGTGTAAAGGAATATCCTACAGAATCCGTTGTGTTATTCGCATCAACTAGATTGACTTTTAATGTGGCTCTTTGGATACCTGCTTGATTGATGTTTAATCCTGTAATATCAATACTTGATAAATCAACATTAATATTATTTAAATCAAGATTTTCATCAATCTCACAACGATCTTTAATAACATCTTCTTTTAATGTAGATGCTACATTTGTATCGCCAACTTCTATATCGTAAACAGGAAGTGCTCCTTTTACTGGATCATCAGCCTTTACATCAGGGTTCACAGAAGCTGCTACAATAGCTCCCGCCGCTAATATAGGCAAGATGAATCTAAATGTTTTCTTCATTTTTGTATTTTTTTGCATACAAAAATGTTAACAAATTCTGCTACAAGTATCAAATTTTGGGGAGATTTCACATCCTAATCACAAAATGAAAGCGTTTACACAGAACACTTTTCACTTTTCTATCACAAATAGGACTGAAAAAGTACAAATTTTGTTATAAAATTCTTCCTATGAAATTAGTCATTCAAAGAGTAAAAAATGCTTCTGTCACAATTGATGGAAATGTACATGGAAAAATCAATCAAGGGTATATGATTCTTGTTGGTTTAAAAAATGAAGATACAAAAGAAATTGTTGAGAAAATGGCAATGAAAGTATCAAAACTCAGAATTTTTACAGATGAAGAAGATAAGATGAATCTAAACTTAGCACAAGTAAATGGTTCTATTTTATCTATCTCACAATTTACGTTATATGCAGATTGTCATAAAGGAAATCGTCCTTCCTTTTCGTTAGCAGGAAATCCAATGATTGCACAACCTTTATACTTATATTTTAATGAATGCTTAAGAAATCTTGGTTTTTGTGTAGAAGAAGGTATCTTTGGTGCTGATATGAAGGTAGAATTGTTAAATGATGGTCCTGTGACAATCATATTAGATAGCGATGAAGTGATTCGTTAGGAAGGAGCGACTTATGGGTGCAGTGATTTATGGTAGTGAATTATCGAAAGAATTAAGAGAACAAATGCGAGTTGAAGTGGAACAAATCAAACAATCAGGTAATCGTATTCCTTGTTTGGTTGTTGTTTTGGTTGGAGATAATCCTGCTTCTATTTCCTATGTAAAAGGGAAAAAGAAAGCTTGTGAAAGTGTTGGATTTAAAAGTATTGAAATTGATTTAGATGCGAACATATCACAAGATGAATTGAATCAGACATTAAAGAAATTATCAGAAGATTCTGATGTTGATGGTATTTTGTTACAATTACCTTTACCAAAGAATCTAGATGAATATGAAGCAATCTCCTATATTTCCTGTGATAAAGATGTAGATGGATTAACACCATTGAATTTTGGAAATCTATTTTTAAATGCGCCATCTTTTGCACCTTGTACACCAAGTGGAATCATGGAGTTATTAAAAAGAATGGATTGTGATCCAGATGGAAAATATGCGGTCGTTGTAGGAAGAAGTAAATTAGTTGGTACACCAGTAGCTCGTTTACTGCAAAACGCAAACGCAACAGTTACAATTTGTCATTCTCATACAAAGAATTTAAAAGAAATTACAAAACAAGCTGATATTTTGATTGCGGCAGTTGGTTCACCTAAATTATTCGATGAAACTTATGTTAATGAAAATGCATATGTGATTGATGTAGGTGTTAATCGCATGGATGATGGTCATCTTTGTGGGGATGTTGATTTTGAAAGAGTAAAAGATCATTGCAAAGCAATTACACCTGTGCCAAAGGGTGTTGGTCCAATGACAATTACAATGTTATTAGAAAATACATTGAAGTCATATAAAAGGAGTCATTAATATGGTTACGGAATATGGATTAAATGATATTGTTGAAATGAAAAAAGAACATCCTTGTCATAAAAGTAAATTATGGCAAATCATTCGTGTTGGTGCGGATATCAAAGTGAAATGCTTAGGATGTGGCAATGTAATCATGTTTCCTAGACATGAATTTGAGCGTAAAATGAAAAAGGTCGTTGAAAAAGCGAAAGAGGAATAAAGAGAGGAAAGAAATAAATGTCATTAACAGCAGGAATCGTAGGTCTTCCTAATGTAGGTAAATCTACTTTATTTAACGCAATCACAAATAGTCAGGTGCTTGCAGAAAACTATCCATTTGCGACAATTGCGCCAAATGTTGGTGTTGTAGAAGTGCCGGATTATCGAATGGATGATTTTGTGAATATTTTTCATCCAAAGAAAACGATTTATACAACATTTGAATTTACAGATATTGCAGGTCTAGTAAGAGGTGCATCTAAAGGAGAAGGGTTAGGAAACCAATTCTTAGGAAATATACGACAAACAGATGCGATTATTCATGTCGTTAGATGTTTTGATGATGCTAATATTGAACACGTAGAAGGATCAGTTGATCCAGTGCGTGATATTGAAGAAATCAATTTAGAACTCGCAATTGCCGATTTAGATTCTGTAGAAAATCGAATTAGTAAAATTGCGAAAAAAGCACAAACAAAAGATAAAGATGCAGTAAAAGAATTAGAAACATTAAATAAATTCAAAGAACAGTTATTAGCTGGAAAAGCAGTTCGCTTGTTAGATCTCAATGAAAATGATTTAGAAATCATGAAAAACTATGGCTTATTAACAGCGAAACCTGTAATCTATGTGGCAAATATGTCAGATGAAGAAATCAATGATCCAAGTAATAATCACTATTTCCAATCTGTAAAAGAATTAGCAGAAAAAGAAGGTAGTGAAGTTATCGCAATCTGTGCAAAAATGGAAGAAGAATTATCAGGATTAGATAAAGAAGAAAAACAAGCATTTTTAGATGATCTTGGTATTAAAGAATCAGGCTTGGATCAAATTATTCAAGCAGCATATCATTTATTAGGACTTCGTACATTCTTTACAGTAGGAGAACCTGAATGTCGTGCTTGGACGTTCCATGAAGGTATGAAAGCTCCACAATGTGCTGGTGTCATTCACTCAGACTTTGAAAAAGGATTTATTCGTGCTGAAGTTTATAGTTATGAAGACTTTATGGAATATGGAAGTGAAAAAGCTTTAAAAGAAGCTGGAAAATTGAGAGTGGAAGGAAAAGAATACGTTATGAAAGATGGAGATGTTGTATTCTTCCGCTTCAATGTGTAATATTTGTGTTAAAATAGTAATATATTTTTGGAGGTTGAAAAAATGAAACTTATTTTAGCTATCGTTTCTAATGATGATGCATCAGCAGTTACTTCTGCATTAACAAAGAATAATTTCTACATGACACGTTTATCAACAACAGGTGGATTCCTAAGAGCAGGAAACACAACATTGATTGTAGGAACAGACGATGATTTAGTAGATAAATGTATTGATGTTATTGGCTCTGAAGCAAAGAGACGTACAGAAATCGTTCCTTCTACAGCTAGCTACGACATTGGACGTTATGCATCTTTCCCTGTTGAAGTACAGGTTGGTGGTGCAACAATTTTCGTTCTTGATGTAGATCAATTTAAGAAACTATAAGAGGAAAAGCAGGGTGACCTGCTTTTTTAAAACATGGAAGTAAAAGAAACAGAACAAAAAGATATCAAAGATGTTGCTTTGATTATGCTACAAGCAAAACAATATTTTAGAGAACATGAGATTCCTCAATGGCAAGGGGATTATCCAAACGAAAAAAATATATTAGAAGATATGAAAAAACATGGCGCATATTGCGTGATGAATGACTCGGAGGTTGTTGGATATTCTTTTGTAGCACAATATGATGACCCCAATTACGCTTATATTGAAGGGCAATGGTTGAACGATGAACCATATGTAGTCATTCATAGAACATGCATCAAAGATACAATGAAAGGAAAGCATATTGCTTGTGAATTTGTTGAATTAGCGAAGGAAATCTGTGAAAAGGATCAAATTCATAACATTCGTGTGGATACGCATGAAAAAAATATTTCTATGCAAAAAATGTTAGAAAAGAATGGATTTCAGAAGGTTGGTATTATTTATGTACAAGATGGATCTCCTAGAATTGCATATCAACTGGAAATATAAAAGGATTGCTTAGTGGCAATCCTTGATTTGTTTTAACAAGAATTCTCTTTGATTTGGAATTCTTTCTTCAATGACATCATTTAATAAATCATTTAATGTTTCTGATATTTGTTTTCCTTGATAACCTAAAGAAACAAGCTCAGATCCATTGATTTCTAACTGTTTTAAAGAATAACATTCATGATTTTGAATGATAGATTGATAGATTTCATAGGAGGATTGATAGGATGCTACATCAATCGCTTCTCTGAATTTTAAATACAATCCAAAATCACAAGATAACTCTTTTAATAATTTTTTGATTTCAATACGTGTTGTGATTGGTGATTTTTTATGTTGGATCATATCTATTACAATGTTGATTTCTTTGTTTGAATACTTTAATTGTTTTAGCGTATGTTTTGGTTGTTGAAAAGCTGAGAATAATATCGCTAAACGTACATATGCGTTATTAATAGAATTTTGGAAAGATTGAATTAAGCTATCCCAATCACTTATTTTGTTTAATTCTGGCAAGAAGACGGAAAAGACTTTTCGATATGGATAGAATAATGGAAGGAAACCTTCTCCTTCTAAATATTTTGTAAATTCTTCTTGAATGCGTTCAACCGAAACATAGCTTAAAGTTTCTTTGGTATCTAAAATTGCTTTGGAAGTTTCTTCTTCAATGGAAAAGTTTAATTGTGAGGCAAATCGAATTGCTCGCAGAATTCGTAAAGCATCTTCATCAAAGCGTTCATAAGGATTTCCAATACAACGAATGATTTGATTATCTAAGTCTTCTTTTCCATGAAAGAAATCTAATAATCCAGTATTTTGGTTATAACATAATGCATTAATGGTGAAGTCTCTTCTGGCACAATCATCTTGAATCGTACGCGTGAATATAACGTGGTCTGGATGACGATGATCTTTATATGCAGTTTCTTTTCGATAAGTTGTGATTTCAACTGGGATATGATTAGAAACAACAGTAACCGTACCATGTTGTAAACCCGTATCAATTGTATGAAAAGAATGGAATACTTGTTTTGTTTCTTCTGGCAATGCATTCGTTGTAAGATCGTAATCATGTACAGGTTTATTTAACAAGATAGAACGAATTGCACCACCAACAATAAAACATTCATAACCATTTTTGTTTAATTTTTTCATTAATATTGAAACATATTCAGGAATTTGTAAGTTCATAGTCATTATTATAACATAAGGTGAGCGAGTAAACCCACGGTTTTAACCGTGCGGATGATAGCGAACAACGAGCTTTTTTGCGTAGATGTAAAATTCAATTCTGTCTACTGATGTGGTATAATATTTGTATGAAAAAGAATGAGTATAAACGTACAAAAACTACAGTATCGTTAATCAACTATCACTTTGTATTTTGCCCTAGATATCGTAGAAAGATATTCAATATTCCACATTTAGAAGAACGATTCAAAGAACTTGTGATTGCAGAATGCGAAAAACTAGGTATCGAAATACTCGCAATGGAATGTCATATCGACCATGTGCATATGTTCGTTAGTGTACTTCCTACAATGAGTATTGTGGACATCATGAAACATGTAAAAGGTTGCACTTCTCACGTACTTAGAAATGAGTTTCCACAATTAAAAGCTATGCCTAGTCTTTGGACAAGAAGTTACTTTGTTAGCACAGCTGGAAATGTAAGTTCTGAAACAATCAAATGGTACGTGAATACACAAAAGACAAGACCGTAGTCTAGAAAGGAGCCCTGTATGGAACATGGATATAAAATGAGAATATATCCTACAGAAGAACAAGCTGTTTTGATTAATAAGACATTAGGTTGTTCCCGTTTTGTGTACAACCAAGGTCTTGCTTTGCGGAAGTCAAACTATGAAAACGGTCTCCCTGCTAATTACTATGTTACAAATCAAAAGTTGAATGAGTTGAAAGCTGATAAAGATACCTGCTTTCTAAAAGAAGCTG
>CAVJMM010000034.1:0-22757 GCA_963650865.1 Eubacterium sp. AM49-13BH
GATGAAGCAAGAAGCTCAGACCTCTAAGCGTAAGCGTAGGTCGTGAGTAGTTCACCATTATCTAGATTCTTGAACAATTATTTCAACATCGATATAATTAAAAAACAGAGGTTTATGATGAAGTGGTATGAAACAAATTATGTAAATCATAGAGATTGGATATTAGAAAATTTGAGTTTATTATCTTTAGATACAAAAGAAGCGATTGTTGTATTGATGATTGATTTTATGAATGAACATCATATGAGAATAACAACGGATGATCTAGCAAAGAGATGTAATTTAACGGATGAAGAGTTAAATAGTGTATTATCTCTTTTATGTGCTAAAAAATACTTAGATATTAAAGCATCTCAAAGAAGTGTGAAGTTTATTTTAAATGGATTATTTGAAAGTGATACCGCAAAAGAAGAAAAAATATTAGATTCACCACTCTTTGATGCATTTGAAACGGAATTTGGTAGACCACTCACACAAAAAGAAATGGAAAAGATTGCTGAGTGGAATCGTTCTACAGATAGAAAGATGATCTTATATGCTTTGCGTGCTGCAAGAGCTTATCAAAAGTTAAATATTGCCTGGATTGATAAAACATTATCTGATTGGAAGACAAGAGGTTTAACTTTAAAACAAATTGATGAAGGAAGATATTAATGAAAAATATTCCTGTAAATGAAATATTAGAAAAATTAAATCTTTTATTTCCGAATGCACATTGTGAATTGAATCATAAAAATCATTATGAAATGTGTGTTGCGGTCATTTTATCTGCACAAACAACAGATGCTTCTGTGAATAAAGTGACACCTAAATTATTTGAACAGTATTCAGATGCAAAAGCACTTGCGAATGCAAATATCAAAGATATTGAAACTTGTATTTCTCAATTAGGTCTCTATCACAATAAAGCGAAATCTATTCAAGGATTCGCAAAAGGATTAGTTCAAAATTTTGATTCCATCGTTCCTAATACATTGGAAGAACTAACAACCTTACCTGGAGTAGGGAGAAAGTGTGCCAATGTTATTTTAGCGGAATGTTATGATATTCCATCCTTAGCAGTTGATACGCACGTTACACGCATTTCTAAAAGATTAGGACTTGTTTATCAGAAAGATGATGTGAATACAATAGAAAGAAAATTGAAGCATAAGATTCCAAAAGAAAAGTGGATCAAAGCACATCATCAAATGATATTTTTTGGTAGATATTTATGTCATGCAAGAAATCCAAAGTGCCATGATTGTCCATTTATAGAAGGGTGTCATGAAAAGAATAAGAATTTGAAATGATGTCATGAATTTGACATCTTTTTTAATACAAAAAACTGAGAACAAGTTTGTCCTCAGTTTTCGTTTAGTTTGTTTGTTCTGTGTTAGTTTGATCGGAAGGATTTGTATCTTCCTTCTTATTATCATCTGGGTTTGGAGAAGTATCAGGACTAGGACTAGGACTAGGTTCAGGTGTGGCATTAGGATCTTTGCCTGTTGTAATCGTAGTACAGATCTCACCAGAAGTAACACTTGATTTTTCATAACCATAATAACCACAGACTTGATATGTATGATCATATGTTACACCACTGACTGCTTGTGTCGAAGATGGTCCTTCTGATGATATTTCGCCAATTGTATTACCATTATCTATAACACGTGCTTTATACAAGACTCGACCAGTAATCCAAGTAGAAGAGAATTCTTCTTGGTTTGTATCCGCAACTGTGAGTTTAGAAGCATCTGGATAATCTGCCCAGTTGAACGTGATATTTAAACTATTTGGATCGATTGTTGCATTGAAGTTTGTAATATCAGATAATGCACTCGCTGTGACATCAAAATCACCAAGTTTCGAATATTCTTTTAATACATAACCAGTTGTAATGTAATCGTCTGGTGTGTCTTCATTTGGTGCTACATAAGGGAAGACACCTCTAACATGCGTGATTTCAACAACATCATCTGGTTGTTGTACAGCTTGAGGAGAAGAATCTCTTTGTAAGACATCCATCATTTCAGAACAGATATGACCAGGAATATTCATTAATGCTTTTGCGGTTGTGAAGTAGGTTTGTTCTCCTGCAACTGCTTTTTCCCAACCAACCCATACGCTTGTTGTATATTCTGTAGTTTCGGCAACCATCCATTTATCTTTCATGGCACCTTGAGGAATTCCATATTGAATACCATCTGTACCCCAGTCAGTTGTACCGGTTTTAGCGTATGTTGTGTAATCTCTTTTGAGAATCTGCATATAGTTATAGATGCCAGAAGATACACAATACTCCATTAATGTACTTGTCATAAAGGCTGCACCTTCAGATAGTACTTTTGTTGCGGTATATTGAGGAATAAAATCGTCTTGATTTCCACTTCGATAAACAATTTTCGTAATTGTATGTGGTGTAATGTAATTACCACCATTCATCAATACGGCATGTGCTGCCATTAATTCTTTTGCGCTACATGTATATGCGTTACCACCAATTGCGAAAGAGATATCGAATTGTGAAGCATCGAATTGTGAGAAGTGTAATGAACTGAGATAATCTGTAATTGTCTTAGTTCCTTTTTCATCAATGACTGCTTGCATTGTTTGGATAGCAGGGGTATTTAAGGAGCGAGCAACTGCTTCTTTTAAATCAACTCTACCATTGTATTGACCATTCGCATTTTTGAATGTCCAGTTACCATACGTAACAGGTTTATCTATCAATTCGTGATCAGTTGCCCATCCTAGATATTCAAACGCCAATGCGTAATCAAGGAATGGCTTGACAGCAGAACCAGGCTGTTTATATTGACTTGTTGCGTGGTTTAATAACATGGAACCACCTTGAGAGTAGTTTCTACCACCACCAATCGCAACGATTTCACCTGTTTGATTGTTTTCAGAAATAATACCAGCTTCCATCAAATCATCTGCAAAGGTGACATTTGGATTGTTACCAGCTAGGATTTCTTCCACAGCATTTTGCGCTGTTGCATCCATTGCAGTATAAATCTGCATTGATACGTTCATAGGATCTTGTCCTGTGATTTGCTCTGCTTCTTTAATTGCTTCATCAATATAAGCTTGATATTTATAAGTAGTTTCTTTGATTGTTGATTTTTGATCAATCAATAGATCTTCAACATTAATACTTTTTGCGAGCTTGTATTCATCTTCGTTGATATAACCGTGTCTTAGCATCAACGATAATACGGTATTTCTTCGATCCGTTGCGTGATCTAGATAGTTATGTGGATCATAGTAATAAGGGGAATTAACAATTCCTGCAAGTAATGCACATTCTGAAATGTTTAATTCAGAAACGGATTTACCAAAGTATTGCTCCGCAGCTTTTTGAACACCACGGATATTACCAATACCACCAAAATTCATCTTATTTAAATATAATTGGAAGATTTCTTTTTTGTTGGATTGCTTTTCTAACTTTAACGCAAGATCGATTTGTTGAATCTTGTATTCGATATCAGCTGTCTTAGAGATTCCTTTATCATCATTTTGGAAATATGTTAATTTAACAAGCTGCATTGTAAATGTAGAACCACCTTGTCGATTACCATGTAAGATCGTATTGATCATAGACATCGCAAAACGAGGAATATCAAATCCATTATGTTTAAAATAACGAGAATCTTCTACAGATAAGAATGCATCTACTAATGCTTCTGGAAATTGGTCATAATCAACGTTTTCTCTTAATTGTGTACCAACGTCTGCGATTTGATTTCCATCTTTATCATAAATTAATGTGGATTCTTGAGAAAAGAAATCATCTGTATTCAGTTCTGGTTCATCTTTTAACATCATTTCTAAACCAACAACACCAACAGCGCCAAAGATTAATTCAAATCCAACAAGAATCGCTAGAATAAATGTTGCGAATCGTAGACCATGAAACTTTCTTTTTCCATTCATTGGTTTCTTATTTAATTTTTTGCTATTTTTCTTTTTTTGATTCATGCGTTTCCTCCACATTAAAATATAGTTGGTCAACTACTTCTAAGTAATCGATTGGTTTTCCAAAATAACCTTGAATGACATGACCATGTTCACGTATCCATTGATATGGAATGGATTTTCTTTCAATCGAATGAATATAGTCAATCATTTTTTTTGCATCAACTAGATAATTCTCATCGTAATAAGTTAAACGAAATATCACAAAGCATATTCCTCCATGTTGAATGCATTTTTTCAAATGTTTGATCTGATGAGGATGAATCAATGATAGAGAGAATGCTGTTTTATTTTGACATTCTTTTGCCTCAAAATCGATATACTTTCCGCGATAGATTCCATTGTAATCTGTCGTACTAGGAACTTTAAAATAAGCTTCGGTTATTTTTGCGGCTGAACGCATCGGATAATCAACTTTTACGATTTGAACAGGTGTTGGCTTTTTATGAATTACAGCACGATCCATATTGTAATAATATTGGTTTGTTGTATTGATATCTTTTTCTAGATTCATACCACGATCGCCAAATGATTTTGGGGTATGTGACCACTGTGTTTTCTTCCCGTTTGGATAATTTATCATATATTTTACCAACACAAAATATTATACATTTGTTCACACAAATTAGAAAGTCGTATTGCGTTTGTTTGTCTGAAATGTAATAATAATATAGTTAGGAGGTGTTGAAATGGCTGGGAAACTGAATTTAGATCCACAAGGAATCGTTGATAAAGAATTTGATATCGATTTTAAAGGATATAATCCAGATCAAGTCGATCACATGTTAGATTTGGTGATCCAAGATTATCAGACATATCAGAATCTCTTAGAAGAGATGGATCATAAATTAGCTGATCTTGAGAGAACGAATGCATCCTTACGTGCAAAATTAATTGAAGTCGAAGGAAAACAACGTGCAAGTCAAGACGCTGATCCAATTTTGACAAATGGTTCTTCACAAGTCGATATTCTTAAAAGATTATCGAGATTAGAAGCACAAGTGTTCAACAACAAACAATAGTACATATGAGGCAGCCGCTGGTTTTTAACTAGAGGAAAGTCCATGCTCGCACAATCTGCGATGATTGTAGTGTTTGTGCTGGTCTAATTAATAAGGCCAGGCACCAATTGGTGACGGCGGAGCAGAAGCCTAAGGATTTGATCTATGGTGGATGCCCTTAAGGTGTCACAGTGACGAAGTCTTATTGGAAACGATAAGAGTGGAACGAGATAAACCCCGCAAGCGAGAAACCCAAATTTGGTAGGGGAACTGTCAAAGGCGAATTGAAGTCGATGATGGGTGCGTGAAGTGCACAGATAAATGACTGCCGCCCTGTAAAGGGAACAGAACATGGCTTATGATTATGTACAAATTGACGAGAGAGCAATCTCTCGTTTTTCTAATGTAATTCATGTTATACTTTATAAGTTCAAAGGAGAAAATTTATGAATTTACCTAATAAATTAACGATATTTAGAATTGTATTGATTCCAGTAATCATTCTTGTTTATTTGTTTCCATATGAATCTTTTGGAATTGTTCCAACAGTTTTCAATATTGGTGGTGTAGATTTATCTGTCATCAATCTAATTGCCTTAGTGATTTATGTTGTTGCGGCAATTACGGATGCTTTAGATGGAAAGATCGCTAGAAAGAGAAATTTGATTACGACTTTTGGAAAATTTGCTGATCCAATCGCAGATAAACTTCTAACAACAACAATGTTTTTATTGTTTGTTTCTCAAGGTATCATTCCAGTTGTGCCAGTCATTATCATGATTGCTAGAGACACGTTTGTAGATGGTTGCAGAATGATGGCAGCAAGTAATGGAAAAGTAGTTGCGGCTGGTATGATGGGAAAATTAAAGACTGTTTTCCAAATGGTTACAGTTGCGTTAGTGTTATTGAATAATTTGCCATTTGCGTTATTCAATTTACCTGTGAGCGATATTTTATTATGGATGAGTGCATTGGTATCCTTTGTTTCTGGTGTGCAGTATTTCAACCAGATGAAAGAAGATATTATGGAATCAATTTAAAAAAATTTTGGATATTTCTTTAAATTCGTGAATATAGTATAGAAGGAGAATTTAAATGGCTACAAAAGAAAAGAAGAATGAAGTATTAACAGATGATAAAAAAGACCAACTTCTTCAAGATGCTTTAAAAGCAATCGAAAAAGAATATGGCAAAGGATCTATTATGCGTCTAGGAGATCGTGCATCTGTTAGTGTAGACGCAATTCCAAGTGGTTCTTTAGCTTTAGATAAAGCTTTAGGCATTGGTGGATATCCAAAAGGAAGAATCATAGAAATCTATGGTCCTGAATCAAGTGGTAAAACAACATTGGCATTACATGCAATTGCGGAATGTCAAAAGAAGGGTGGCAGATGTGCATTTATTGATGCAGAAAATGCAATTGATCCAGTTTATGCAAAGAATTTGGGTGTCGATATTGATGAATTGATCCTATCACAACCAGATTCTGGTGAACAAGCATTGGATATTACAGAATTGTTGATCAAATCTGGTGCAATTGATTTAGTTGTTGTAGACTCTGTTGCAGCACTTGTACCACAAGCAGAATTAGATGGCGAAATGGGAGATACTTCTGTTGGCTTACAAGCACGTTTGATGTCTAAAGCGATGCGTAAGTTAGCAGGTGTCATGAATCATTCCAACACAACTGCAATTTTCATTAACCAATTGCGTGAAAAAGTGGGCGTTATGTTTGGTAATCCTGAAACAACACCTGGTGGTAGAGCTTTAAAGTTCTATGCTTCTGTTCGTTTAGAAGTGAGAAGAAGTGAAACGTTAAAAAATGGTGCAGATGCCTATGGTAACGTTACAAAGATCAAAGTTGTAAAGAACAAAGTAGCTCCACCATTCAAAACCGCAACGGTTAATATTATTTATGGTGTTGGTATTTCACATGTTGATGAAGTTATTAATCTAGCAGTAGAGAATGATATTATTGAAAAAGCTGGTGCTTGGTTTTCATATGAAGGTGAAAAGATTGGACAAGGTATCAATTCTGTTCGTGAATACATGAAAACACATCCTGAATTTGAAGAAAAAGTAACATCACAATTAAAAGAAGTTATGTATCCTGAAGAAACCTCAGAATCATTAACTGCCTAAAGCACTTTATCCTAAGTGCTTTTTTTTATATAATTCTGATATGCAAGAATTCTATTTAAAAATCAATGATTCTTTTAAGAAATATAAAAAGAATATTGTTGGAACCAATACAGTTTTAACGATTTTATTTTATATTTTGTATCCAGTGAATGTGATATATGTTTATTTTTTTCAGAATGAAATGTTTCATAAAATCATTCTTATTCCAGCAATCAGTTTTTTGTGTGTTTCTTTGATTCGTAAATTCATTAAAAGACAACGACCATATGAAAGATATCATTATCAATCCATGATAGAAAAAGAATCTAAAGAAAATTCAATGCCTTCAAGACATGTTTTTTCTGCAACCATGATTGCGATGACATATTTTTATTTTCATACTCCTTTTGGCATAATTTTATTGATTCTAGCTTGTTGTAGTGGTGTGATACGTGTGATAGGTGGAGTACATTATATCAGTGATGTAGTCGTCGGATTTTTCATTGGAATCGTAACTGGTTTTTTGTTGTATTTGTAAACCGTTTCACTTGTGAAAAAGTGCCTTTAATTGTATAATCTTATTTGGGATGTTATTCTCATAAATCACAACAAATGATGGAGGACATAAATATGGTAGAAATCATGATTGCTGTGATTGCAGGTGTTGTTGTAGGTGTGATCGGCATGACGATCGCAGGCAAAATGGGTCTTGATAAGAATAAAGAGATGAGTCAAGACATTATTGATGAGGCAAATTCCAAGGCGGAAACATTGATTCGCCAAGCTAATCTAGATGGTAAGCAACAAGTTTATGAAATGAAGTTGCAAGCAGAAAAAGAAATCAAAACACAACAGGATAAAATTAAGAATTCTGAAACTGCTTTATTACGCCGTGAAGATAGTTTGAGTTTCCGTGAAGAAAATTTAAAAAATCAAGAAAAGAAAATTACTGACAAAGAAAAGTTGGTTGACAGCAAGCTTGCTAATCTCAGCAAACAAGAAGAAGAATTACAAGCAAAGATCGATAGTCAAGTAGCAGTTCTTGAACAAATATCACATTTGAATCAAGAAGATGCGAAAAAAGAATTGATGTCGATTGTTGAAAAGAAAACAGAAGCTGAAATTGCAACATATCTTCATGATCGCCAAGAAGAAGCCGAAACAGTTGCTTCTGATTATGCGAGAAATGCAATTGCTCTAGCAATTCAAAGATATTCTCAAGATGAAGTCATTGAAAGAACAGTGTCTACTGTTACACTTCCAAGCGAAGAAATGAAGGGTAGAATCATTGGTAGAGAAGGTAGAAACATTCGTGCTATTGAACAAGCAACTGGTGTTGATTTGATTATTGATGATACACCAGATGTGATTACAGTCAGTTGTTTTGATCCAATTCGTAGAGAAATCGCAAGACAATCTTTGGAAATCTTGATGAAAGATGGAAGAATTCAACCAGGACGTATTGAAGAAGTAATCAATAAAGTTAAGAAAGAATTAGATGAAACAATCTTTAAGATTGGTAATGAAACGGTCTATAAATTAGGTATTGGAAAAATGAATCGTGAATTGATTCGTTTAGTTGGTAGATTACGTTTCCGTTATAGTTATGGACAAAATGGTCTTGCGCATTCTGTTGAAGTAGCAAATTTTGCAGGTATGATGGCTGCAGAATTAGGCTTGAATCAAGCTTTGGCAAAACGTGCAGGTTTATTGCATGATATTGGTAAAGCAATTGATTTTGAACAAGAAGGAAGCCATGTTGATCTTGGCGCAAAAGTTGCAAAAAAATATGGAGAAAATCCAATTGTAGTCAATGCGATTGAATCTCATCATGGTGATACAGAAGCAACAGATATCATTTCTGTATTGGTTGCTGCGGCAGATACGATTTCAGCTGCTAGACCTGGTGCTCGATATGAATCGATGGAAGGCTACATTGAAAGACTTGAAAATCTTGAAAAGATTGCGAAGAGTTTTGATGGTGTTGAAAAAGCATTTGCGATTCAAGCTGGTAGAGAAATTCGAATCATGGTTCAACCAGAAAAGATTGATGATATTACAATGGTCAAAGTGGCACATGATATTCGCGAAAAGATTGAAAATGAATTGACATATCCTGGTCAAATCAAAGTAACATTGATTCGTGAAGTTCGTGTACAAGAATTAGCGAAGTAAGGGACATTTTTGAATGTCTCTTTTTTGAAATGAGCAGTTAGCATTTGCTAACTTTTAGATTTTTTTCACAAGTTAGTTGTTCTCAATATTTTAGGGTGATATAATCTTGTAGAAGGAGGAACATTATGCCAGTAACAGTTGATAAGGATACTTGCATCGGTTGTGGTGCTTGTGTAGGTGTATGCCCAGTTTCCGCTTTATCTTTAGATGATGAAGGTAAATCTGGATGCGACGAAAGCGTATGCATTACTTGCCTCTCTTGTGTAGGAGCTTGCCCAGTTTCTGCAATTGCTGAGAAGTAAGAGATAAAAAAAGCCAGAATTTCTGGTTTTTTTTATGGAGATTTCATTGTTTCTGATATAATACTAACTCATGGAGATAAAGATATGAAAAAAGATTATAAACTTCCTAATCATTTAGATGAAGCAAAAAGAACAAAAGATGAAGTTGACGTAGAATATGGATTGTTTTCTATGAATGATCAATTAGAAGTATTAGGAAAAGGAAAAAATTATTATATTCGTACTTATGGATGCCAAGCAAATGTAAGAGATGGTGAAAGTATTGCGGGTATGATGGAAGTCATGGGATTTCAAAATACAGACAAGCCTGAAAATGCAGATGTTTTAATTTTTAATACATGTGCTGTTCGACGTGCTGCAGAAGAGCATGTTTTAGGTGAAATTGGGATGTTGAAGGGATTGAAAACATCTGATCCAAATCGTGTTTTCTGTATTTGTGGTTGTATGGCACAAGAAGAAAGTGTTGTACAGGAAATTCTAAAAAGCTATCCACAAGTTGATTTGATTTTTGGTACACATAATATTTATAGATTACCTGATTTATTAAAAGATGTTTTGACAACAAAACAAAGAAAAGTCGAAGTATTATCTGAAGAAGGTAAAGTGATTGAAAATCTTCCTGTAAAGAGAAATCAAAGTGTAAAAGGATTTGTTGATATTATGTATGGCTGTAATAAATTCTGTACGTATTGTATCGTTCCTTATACTCGTGGAAAAGAAAGAAGTAGAAGAATGGGAGACATTGTTCGTGAAGTAAAACAATTGATGGACAATGGTGGTAAAGAAGTTATTTTGTTAGGCCAAAATGTAAATGCATATGGAAAAGATCTTGGCATGGATGATGGCTTTACAGATCTATTAATTGAAATAGCGAAACTTGGAATTGAAAGAATTCGTTTCTATTCCTCATCTCCAAGAGATTATTCAGAGTCAACAATTCAGGCAATGTTAGATTATCCAAATATTATGCCTGCTTTACATTTGCCTGTACAATCTGGTTCTAATGAAGTTTTAAGACGTATGGCAAGAGGTTATACTGTTGAAGAATATAAAGAAGTATTTGATCGTTTGAAGTCAAAAATTCCAAATATTACTTTTACAACGGATTTGATTGTTGGTTTCCCTGGTGAAACAGAAGAAGAATTCCAAGAAACGATTGCCTTAGTGGATTATTGTAAATTTGATGGTGCTTATTCTTTTGCGTACTCCCCTAGAGAAGGAACACCAGCTGCACGTATGGATCATCAAATTGATGCGGATGTGAAAAAGAAGAGATTACAAGAATTAAATGAACATATTAATCATTGGGCAAAAGAAAACAATTTGAAATATTTAAATCGAAAAGTAAAAGTTTTGTGTGAAGGCAGAAGTAAGAAGAATGCAGATGTATATTCTGGTTATTCTGAAGAAAATAAACTTGTTAATTTTACTGGAAAAGAAGGATTAGAAAATCAAATCGTGGAAGTTGAAATTACGGAAGTTAGAAGCTTTTCTTTGAATGGGAAAGCATTGTGATTGATTCTTGTTTGTTTTATAATGTTCATGCAAAAAAGAAATAAAAAATAATTGGAGGATATACATATGAGCAAAGTTCGTATTTTTGCGCTTGGTGGTCTTGATGAAGATGGAAAGAACATGTATGTCGTTGAAAATAATGATGATATTTTTGTTCTGGAATGTGGATTGAAATATCCAGATGTTGATCAATTAGGAATTGAAATGATTATTCCTGATTTTTCCTATCTTGTTAAGAATGCGAAACGTATTAAAGGTGTATTTATCACACATGGTCATGAAGATGTAATGGCAGCATTACCAATGTTATTAAAACAAATCCCTGATGTACCTATTTATATGGCACCTTTTACAGCGTTAATGTTTGAAAGACGTGCAAAAGAATATGGTTTAGGAAAAGTAAATATTCATCGTGTTCGTAGAAATAGTTCATTTAAGATTGGAAAAACAGAAATCAAAACATTTGGTACAACACAATCAATTGCGGATGGTTTTGGTGTAGGTATTAAAACAAGTGAAGGATATGTTGTTTATACTTCTGAATTTATTGTGGACTATGATATTAAAAATGAAGCATTTGCGACAGATATTACGAATATCACAGATCTAGGTCATGAAGGCGTATTAGCTTTATTATGTGAATCAGTAGGTTCGAATAGACCTGGTCATTCTGCACCATATCATCGTATTACAGATGTGATTGAACCATACTTTGAAGATGCAAAGGGTAGAATTTTAATTACAGTATTCAATCAAAATATTTATAGAGTGATTGAAATCATTGAATTAGCGAATAAATATAATCGTAAGATCATGATTTATGATGATGAATTACGTAAACTCATGAATGATATGGCAAAACTAGGTTACTATCATATTCCTGCTGGACTTGAAGTATCGAAAGATTCTTTTTCAAATGACATGGAAAATATTGTCATCATTGTTGCGGGAACGGGTTCTAATATTTTTACAAAAGTTCATAAAATTGCGACAAAAGAAGATGACTTTATTGAAATGCGTAAGTCAGATACTGTCATTATTGCTTCACCTGCAGTTCCTGGTACAGAAAGAACAGAAGCAAGCATGGAAGATGATTTGTATAAAGAAGCAGATCGTGTAGAAGCAATTGACGCAAAGAGATCATTTTCAATGCATGCATCCATTGAAGATATCAAAATGATGGTATATTTATTACGTCCAAAATACTATATGCCTGTGAAGGGGGAATATAGACAATTGATATCTAATGCAAATATTGCCTTAGATATGGGCTATTCTGCAGCAAATATCATTGTTATGGATAATGGACAAGTTGCGACATTTACAGATGGAAATATCAATAAACAATTTGATTCTGTAGATGTTGGAGAAAGTATGATCGATGGTGGTGATTCCTTAGATGCTACAGGAATGGTTATTAAAGATCGTGAAACGCTAAGTACAGATGGTGCTATTATTATTGGGATTGTTGTGAATCACGCAACAAAGGAAATTATTGGTGGACCGGATGTACAATCTAGAGGTGTTATCTATTTGAAAGATGCAGACTATATTGTGAAACAAATTGGCGTCTTGATGGAATCAACAATCAATGATGCGGTCAAAGAAAAGCGTTATGACAATATGGAAGTGCGTTCTGAAGCAAGAGATAAGATTGCTAGATACGTTCTTCATGAAACAGGAAAGAGACCTATGATCTTACCTGCAATCATTGAAATTAATACAAAAGATTAAAAGAGGATTACGTGGCTAGAAAGACAAAAGCACAGCTAAAAAGAGAACGAGATAAAGAACTAAGACAATGGATCACAGTTGTGGTCCTTTTCGCGTTATTGATTATTGGTTTCATGAAACTTGGTTTTGTTGGAACATTTTTGTATAACTTACAAAGATATTTCTTAGGTTCTTTATTTTGGTTGATTATTGGTTCAATTATCATTTTGATTTTAATCAATGTTATGAATCGACATCATGATATTGAAGATGTTGATCCGATTCCGTTTATTTTGATTCATTGTGCCATCTTATTACTATGTGCATATATTTCAACAAATGAAAAAGGAATGTCAGTTTTTGTTCAATACATAGAACATATCGTTGATTATTTTGGAAGCAACGCTATAGAAGTGAATGTCGGTGGTGGCTTGATTGGTGGTTTTTTATATGCTTTAGCTTCGATGTTATTTGATCGTGTTGGCGTTGTAATCGTGATTGTTGTTTTATTCATTATTGCGATGTTATTACTTGTTTCTTTAGATGTTTATAAGAAAGCTTTTTATACAATCGTAGCTTTCTTTAAGACACCTGAAAGAGAAGAGGAAGAAATTGAACCAGAACCAGTTGAAGAAAAAGAACCAAAGAATCTTTGGATCATGTTGGAAGAACATAAAGAGAAAAAAGAAGCAAAGAAAGCTTTACTTGGTTCAATTCAAGCAGATGAAGAAACACAACAAACTTCTTCTATGGATATTTTGACGGAAGAAAAGAAAGAAGAACCACATCTAACAAAGTTGATCAATATTACTGCAGATCGAGATACGGAAGAAATTCCAGTTGTTTCGATTCCTGGCAAAACGATTTCTTCTGAAGAATCTGTATTTATTAATGTAGATGATCTACAAGATACGATTCAACAACCAGAAGAAGAGGAAGATACGATTCAAATGGAATTGGACACTTCTTTAGAACAAGAAGATACAGAAGAATATTATGAACAAACAGAGTTGGATCTACCAAAAGAAGAACCAACATCATCTGTTCCATCTGAAGTGAAGAAAACAGAAGTGAAACTATCTAAGAAGCCATATAAGATTCCTACACCTCGTATGATTGCTCAGATGTTAGATCCTTTACCATCTAAAGGTGCAAATAACGAAAATGAAATTGCCGCAAAAGAAAAGGGTGAACAGTTAATCAATATTTTAAGAAACTTCGATATTGAAGCGGAACTCATTGATACACATATTGGACCATCTGTTACACAATTTGAAATCAAACCTAATGCGAATGTCAAAGTTTCTAAGATACTAGGACTTGCGGATAACATTAAAATGGCACTTGCCGCAAAAGATGTGCGTATTGAAGCACCAATCCCAGGTAGAAATGCAGTTGGAATTGAAATTCCTAATGTAAAAAGTACACCTGTTAAATTGCGAGAAATTATTTCTGATATTTCAGAAAAAGATAAAAAACAACCTTTATTATTCTATGTAGGTAAAGATTTGTTAGGTCAAACCGTTACTTGCCGTTTAGATAAGATGCCACATCTATTGATTGCAGGTGCTACTGGTTCTGGTAAATCTGTTTGTATGAATGCAATCATTACTTCGTTGCTATTAAGAACAGATCCAGAAGATGTAAAACTTTTATTAGTTGATCCTAAGAAAGTGGAATTTACACCATACGCAAAAATACCACATTTGATTGGACCAGTAATCAATGATCCAAATCAAGCAAATAATGCATTACAAGCAATTGTTCAAATTATGGATGAAAGATATAACATCTTTGCGGCAGCAGGTGTCAGAAATATTGAAGTTTTTAACGAAAAAGTAAGGAAACAAAATGGTGCGAAGAATCCAGATGGTTCTCCTGCTCCTAAGAAAATGCCTTATATCGTTGTGATAATTGATGAGTTGGCAGATTTGATGGCAGTAGCTGGAAGAGATGTTGAACAATCGATTCAAAGAATTACACAGTTAGCACGTGCTGCAGGAATTCATTTAATTGTTGCGACACAACGTCCATCGGTTGATGTTATTACTGGTATCATCAAAGCGAACATTCCTTCTCGTATCGCATTTGCGGTATCTTCTGGAACGGATTCTAGAACGATATTGGATCATGCTGGTGCAGAAAGATTACTTGGCAATGGTGATATGTTGTATATGCCAATTGGAGCGAGTTCTGCAATGCGTACACAAGGTGTCTTTGTTACAGATGAAGAAGTTCAAAAAATAACAGAATATGTTTCTCAATGGGCACCAATGTACAATGATAAATTCATTTTATTAGAAGGCATTAATGATGGAAGTGGTATTGGTGGTGTTGCGACAATCAATGATGATCCTTTATTTAAAGAAGTTAAAGAATATGTCGTAGAAGCACAAAAGGCATCCACATCTTTACTTCAAAGAAGATTTGGTATTGGATATAATCGTGCAGCGAAAATGATAGATGCTTTAGAAGAATCTGGTATCATTGGACCAGCACAAGGTTCTAAACCTAGAGAAGTATATTTAAAACCTGAAGATTTGAAATCAGAAGATGATTTCGAATCATGAAATATTAGTCATAAAATGCTTATTGATTTCTGATTGAATTGTGCTATAGTGTAATAGATAAATTTCAGGGCAGGGCGTAATTCCCGACCGGCGGTAAACTCCGCGAACCGTGATGGTTGAACTGGTGCAATTCCAGTAGCGACAGTACAGTCTGGATGAAAGAGATTTTATCTTTTACTTTTATCAGTAATATTACCCGGAGTTTATCTTTGAACCCCGGTTTTTTGTTTAGAGGGGGCAGGAGGTAGACAAAATGACAACAGTTTCAAAAACAAAATCAACTCGCTTATCAACTCGTTACATTGCAGTGACTGCGATCCTTGCTTCTTTGGCATTTGTATTTCAACTAATTGAAATTCCATTACCAATGATCATGCCAACATTCATCAAGTTTGATTTCTCAGACTTACCAGCTTTGATTGGAGCATTCTCTATGGGACCAGTTTGTGGTGTTTTAGTTGAACTATTAAAAAATGCATTACACGCATTATTATCTTCTCATTCGTTTGGTGTAGGGGAATTGTCCAACTTTATCTTAGGTGCTGTATTTGTTGGAATTTCTGGTTTGTATTATCAACATCATAAAACAAAGAAAGGTGCTATAATTGGCTCATTACTTGGAACAATTGCGATGGCGTTAGTTTCTTTCCCATCTAACTTATTTGTAGTTTATCCTGTTTATTATAACTTCATGCCTAAAGAAACAATCATTCAGGCGTATCAAATGATTTTTCCGGCAGTGGATTCCATTGAAAAATGTTTGTTGATCTTCAATGTTCCATTTACATTCATGAAAGGATTGTTTGATGTGATTATCACAATGTGTATCTTTGATAAAATTTCACCAATTATTCATGGTAAAAACTAATTGAATTGATTTTAAATTAAGCTCGTTATGTCCGTTTGTAACGGGCTTTTTCTGTGCTATAATAAGTTGAACAATTTGGAGTTAATTATGGCAACATTATCACGTACAAAAAAATATCAAGATCTGAGAGATCGTTTACAACACGATACATCTACAGATTCTTTCTCAACAAATGATTTATCACGTTTTGAAAAGAGATTAAATGATATCGATTCTCAAAACTTTTCATATACAGAAAAAAACACACAAGATTCTTATAATGCAGGTCATGCTAGAAACCATGATGTAAAAAAAGAACCAGAATTATTACGTAGAAAAAAAACAGAACCTACATTTGATACATCTTCTTTCAATACAAATGAAAATGATGTGACTTTTGATAATGATTACTTAGATCAATATATTCGTGAAGTAAAACAATACAATATTGATCAAGGAAATGCTGCTAGTGAAAATACATCTTTGAATATTCTAAAACAAATTGAAAGAAATAACGCAAAAGCACCAGATAGACCATATCCAAGAAGCACTTCACAAACAACAGATATTCCATTTGTGAATGATACAAAACAAGAACCAAAACAATCTTCTGCTCAAGAGTATCAACCAACACAAGCTCTATCAAAAGAAGATATTATGGCTGAAGTACAAAATATGGTGAATGGAACAAGTTCACAAACATCTAGTGAACTTGTAGTAAATGATTCACCATTTGTATCTGATTCTTTTGATTTTGATAAGACAATGAGTACTGATACATTTAATAGACGTTTAGAAGCAGATCGTACAACAAGACAACAACTATTAAATGAAACAACACAAATGCGTGCGCAATTAGATGATTATGAAGATAATTTATCTGAAGTTTCTGATAAGATGAGACAAACAAATAAGATCTTAAATCTTGTTTTGATTCTTTTGATTGTTTTTCTTGCGGTTATCGTAGGATTTGTTGTGTATTGGATCGTTATTACAAAATGAGGTATTTATGAAAATTAATATTGCGATAGATGGACCAAGTGCTGCAGGTAAAAGCACAATTGCGAAAACATTAGCGAAAAAATTAAATTATATACATTTAGATACAGGCGCAATGTATCGTTCAACTGCTTATAAAGCCATGCATTCTCAAATTGATCTAGAAGATGAAAAAGGGTTAGTTGAAATGTTAGAAAATACAGAGATTCAATTAACACCAGAAGGGAAAGTATTTTTAGATCACAAAGATGTATCTACGTTGATTCGTCAAGACGAAGTTTCGATTGCGGCTAGTCATGTTTCAAAACATCCACTTGTTCGTCAAGAACTTGTGAAAAGACAACAACAGATGGCTGCATCCAAAGGCTTTATCATGGATGGTAGAGATATTGGAACTGTTGTTTTAAAAGATGCTGAAGTCAAAATCTTTATGACAGCGAGTGCGCAAGCTAGAGCTATGAGGCGTTATAAACAAGATATTGCCATGGGACTAGAAACGAGTGATGTTGAAACCATCGCAAAGGAAATCGAAGAAAGAGATTATCAAGATACACATCGTTCTGCTTCACCACTTGTAAAAGCAGAAGATGCGGTTGAAATTGATACAAGTGATATGAGTATTGAACAAGTTGTTGATCAAATCTATCAACTTTGTATCCCTTTTATTGAAAAGGAGGAACGTGAATGAAAAATGGAACAATTGCGATCGTAGGTAGACCAAATGTAGGAAAATCTACAATTTTTAATCGCATTGCGGGACAAAGACTTTCTATTGTAGAAGATATTCCAGGCGTAACAAGAGATCGAATTTATTCTTCTGCAGATTGGACAGGAAATCATTTTCAAATCATTGATACAGGTGGTATTCAATTAGAAGATCAACCATTCCAAGAAGAAATTCGTGCACAAGTACAGATTGCCATTGAAGAAGCAGATGTTATTATGATGGTCTGCAATGGAAAAAGTGGAATGAGTGATGATGATCGTTATATTGCGGGATTGTTACAAAGAAGTGGAAAACCACTTGTTTTAGCTGTTAACCAAATTGATGATCAATCAAGAATGATGAATATCTATGAATTTTATAACTTAGGAATTGGTGATCCAATTGCGGTCAGTGGTGTTCATGGAATTGGGATTGGTGATCTTTTAGACAAGTGTATAGAATTGATGCCTGAAGAAGATCATAAAAAACGTGCAGAAGGCATTCATATCGCTGTGATTGGAGAACCAAATGTAGGAAAGTCTTCTATCGTTAATGCAATTCTAAGAGAAGATCGTTCGATTGTTTCTAATATTCAAGGTACGACAAGAGATGCAATCGATACACCATTTAAAGTGAATGGGAAACCTTATGTCATTGTTGATACAGCAGGTATTCGTAAAAGAGGAAGAGTTTATGAATCTGTTGAAAAGTACTCTGTTTTACGTGCAATGTCTGCAATTGAAAAGTGTGATGTAGCTTTATTCTTAATTGATGGAGAACTTGGAATACGTGAACAAGATAAGCATGTTGCAGGATATGCTTATGAAGCAGGAAAACCAATTATCATTGTTGTGAATAAATGGGATGCGGTTGAAAAAGATGAACATACAATGGTAGCTTTTGAAGAAAAGGTAAGAAATGAATTTGCTTATCTAGCCTATGCGCCAATCATGTTTGTTTCTGCGAAAACAAGACAAAGAGTGGATACGATCATCCCAGAAGTTGATCGTGTTTATGAAAACTCTATTCGTAGAGTTCCTACAAACATCTTAAATGAAGTGATTGCGGATTCTCAAATTACAACACCAGCACCAGCTAGAAATGGAAAGAGATTTCGTATTTACTATGCTACACAAGTTGCAATTCAACCGCCAACGTTTGTATTAAGTTGTAATGAACCTAAGTTGATGCATTTTACATATCAACGTTTTATTGAAAATACATTAAGGCGTGCATTTGATTTTGAAGGAACACCAATTCATATTATTGCTAGAAAGAAGGTTTCAGAATGAATATTCGAGTATTAGGTACAGGTAGCTGGGGTAGTGCTTTGGCACAAACTTTAGCGGATAATGGGCATCATGTTGTGATGTGGGGAATTGATGATAAGGAAGTCAATGATATTGAAAACAATCATCATAATACAAAATATTTTGAAGCAGAAATCAATCATGATGTACACGCTACAACAGATATTAATTGTGTGAAAGATGCAGATGTTATTTTAGTTGCTGTGCCATCTGGTGCTTTAGATTCTGTTTTAAATCAAGTATGTAATCTAACAGAAAAGAAAGTGATTATTATCAATGTTGCCAAAGGATTTCATCCTCAAACACATGAAAGACTTTCTGAAGTGATTAAAAGATTAGTCCCAGAAGAAAAAAGAGAAGCAGTTGTTTCTTTGATTGGACCAAGCCATGCAGAAGAAGTTATTGTTCGTAAACTAACTTGTTTAAATGCAGTGAGTGATAATGAAGAAGCTGCGAAAACGATTCAAGAAATATTCTCCAATGATTATTTTAGAGTTTATCGTAATACAGATGTGATTGGTGCAGAAATTGGAGTTGCTATTAAAAACATCATGGCAATTGCTTCTGGTATTTTAGAAGGAATTGGACAAGGAGATAATGCACGTGCAGCATTGATGACAAGAGGACTTGCCGAAATGATGCGTTATGGTGTTGCGTTAGGCGGTAAAAAAGAAACTTATTTAGGTTTAGATGGTGTTGGAGATTTGATTGTTACATGTACATCAATGCATTCTAGAAACTTTACTGCTGGATTACAAATTGGAAAAGATGGTTCTGCAGAAAACTTCTGGAAAGAAAATAAACGTACAGTAGAAGGCGTTGCGGCTTGTAAAGTAATTTATGAAGAAGCTCATAAAAGAGGTATTGAAATGCCAATCACAGATCAAGTATATGCAATCCTCTATGAAGGAAAATCACCTGAACAATGTATTCAAACATTGATGTCTAGAAGTTTAAAATCAGAAATGTAAGAAGACTATTAATGTCTTCTTTTTTTTGCATATGAAAAAAGACTTCGTTTGAAGTCTTTTAATCACTTGATGTATTGTTGAAATCTTTTGCGATAACGCATTGTTGAGATGATGTTGTGTAACCATTTGACCAATAACCACATGCTTTGATCGTACCTGAATCATAGTCACCTATCCATCCACCATACATACCATCTTTACTAGTAACCGAGGTTATATACGTATCATCATGATAGATATCCGCAACAAAGGTTGGATTTGTACCATATGCCCAAGCCGTATTGGCTAGACACGCTCCAGTCGCTTCTTTATTTTCCCATGAATCTCGTAATGAGATATCAATTGTTCCACCATAACATCCTTTTTTAGCACCCCAATCAACATAGAGAATTCCATTTGTTAGACTTGCGGCAAAGTTTGTTTCTTCACCTGTTGATGAAATCGTAGGTGTATTTGCGAGTCCGGTTGTTGAGACATAAGAAGTTATATTGTCATTTACGCCAGATATATGAGGCCATGTTCCATTAGCGTATGTAACTTCTGCGATATCTGCTGGCATTTCTACGCCACTTAGATTTCCACCAGCTTCTTCTTCTGCAGCTAACAGTTCTAATTGAATCTTACCTGGAATATTCATTAAAGCTTTCCAAGTAGGGAAGTACGTTCCTTCTCCAGCGACTGCTTTATCATAACCAACCCATACAGCGTTGGTATATTGAGAAGTTGAGGCAACCATCCATTTATCTTTCATGGCACCTTGTGGAATACCATACTGTAATCCATCGGATCCCCAGTCTGTTGTACCAGTTTTTGCGTAAACTGGATAAGATCTCGCTAATACTTGCATGTAGTTATAAATACCACATGTGACGTTGTTTTCCATTAATTGACACACAAGCCATGCACTACCAGAAGAGATAACTCTATGATTTTGATTCTTTGGATAATAGATATCACCATCTGTTGTTTCAATCTTTCTGATTGTATGTGGTTCGTTATATACGCCATAGTTGATCATTGCGGCATGTGCACCAGCAAGCTCAGCAACTGTTGTTTCAAAGGAGTTACCACCAATTGCGTAAGACATATGATAGTTATCATTGCTTGTGCGTGAGAAACCTAGATTTTGTAAATAATCTACAACGGCTTCTCCACCAATTTTCGCAGTAACATGTTCAAGCGTTAAGATTGCTGGAATATTGTATGAATTCGCAACTGCATCTTTGATTGTAACTTCACCATGGTATTGGCCATTTGCGTTTTGTAGGACTCTTCCTTCACCAGGGAAGGCGATTGGTTTATCCATTAATATTTCATCTAAGGAATATCCTAAGTATTCAAATCCTAATGCATAAGATAGGATTGGTTTTACAGAGGAACCTGGTTGTTTGTATTGAGAAGTTGCACGGTTGAGTAATCGAGCTCCACCTTGATAGTTTCTTCCACCACCAATTCCAACGATTTCTCCATTTTGATTATTCATAGATACAATCGCAGATTGCATCAGATCATCTGCATAATAGACACTTGTTTCACCACGTTCAATTGCTTCAATTCTTGATTGTATTGTTGGATTGAGTGCTGTATAAATATCCATTCCATATACAACAGGATCTTTACCAGTTAAGGAAACAGCTTCTTCAATGACAACATCGACATACTCTGCATATGCATCATTTTCACTTGTTTCACTTAATTTGTTAGCACCAACAAGTTGATCTTCTACATTGATAGATTTTGCTAATTTGTATTCTGTTTCATTGATATATCCATGTTGTAACATGAGATATAAAACTTCATTTCTTCTTTTTGTTGCGTATTCTAAGTAATGATAAGGATTATATTTATTTGGTAAATTCACAATACCAGCGAGTAATGCGGATTCAGAAATACTCATTTCTGATGCACTTTTTCCAAAGTAGTATTTTGCGGCTTTTTCAACACCTCTGATACGATCACCAAAGTTTAATTTATTCATATAAAGTTCAAAGATTTCTTTTTTGGATAATTGTGTTTCCAATTCTAGAGATAAAGCAATCTGCTGTACTTTATATTCAATGGTTGCTTCTCTTTCTACAGAGTTATCACCATCATCAATTGAGAAATAACTATTTTTTACAAGCTGCATCGTAAATGTGGAACCACCACCACCATCTCGATGCAGTAAGAAAGTTTCTAATGCTGCTTTTGTGAAACGTGGGATATCAAATCCATTATGTTCAAAGAAACGAGAGTCTTCAATAGATAAGAATGCATCAATCAATGAAGTAGGGCATTGATCATATTTGATATTTTCACGATAATAAGTTCCAATTTCAGTTACAAGGTTGCCATCAGCATCATAGATCTTACTAGATTCTTCACTTAATAAATCACTGACATTTAATGTAGGCATACCTTCTAATTTACTTAAGGCATATTTTCCACCAACAACACCAATAATCATATAGATACAAAGAACAAAAATCAGAAATCCAGTAAATATATTTTTTGCTTTCTTTTTTCTTAAAATCTTTTTTCGTTTTTTTGCACGTTTGATTTCTTCATCATGATTGGCAGTCTCT
>CAVJMM010000035.1:0-22210 GCA_963650865.1 Eubacterium sp. AM49-13BH
TCCTCATGTTATCTGAATTTGAATTTTATCTCACCTCATCCAATTTTGGAGCGCCCTAACTACTAAGTTATACATGATTGTATGTTCTTTAGTTAGTACTACTTTTTTATATTGGATTGTTTGGATCACCAATAGACTCTTTAATGCTTAATAAAACATTATCTTCAATGATACCTGTATTTGAGCTGCTCATTCTACGTCTAGAACGTCTGTTGCTTGTAAGTTTTGTAAATGTTTCGCGTCTTAATTCTTTGTCAGATTTCTTTGTTGTGTAGACGGTATCAAACGCTTTTGAAATTTGATTATCCGTAAACTCGTCATATGCAGTTTTGATGTATGTAATAACAGCTTGCTTAGATAAATCTTTATTATTTGCTATAAGAGGATTTTCAATCATTTGCTGCAAGATTTTTTCTTGAGATACTTGAGAAACATTGTTAGCAAGCCTATCTTTAGCACTCTCATATTGCAACTTCGCATAATAATCACTTCATCATTGTTTCAACAAATGCTTTGATTGTTTCTGCACATTGTTCATAACCAATTGCAGTATTTAAACAAAGATCATAATTATGAATATCTGTAAAATCTTTTCCAGTATATTGTTTATAGAAATTAGCTCTTTTTTTATCTTTTTTTTGAATGAATTTTTCTACTGACATCTTTCCATATTCATTTAATTCTTTCGCATGTTTAATTTTATGTTCCATGTCACTATATAGATATACATTCATTGCTTTGATATTTGCTTCTTTTAATATTGCTTCTGAGGCCCTTCCAATAATAATACAAGGCTTCTTAGCTAATTGAATAATTACTTCTCTTTGTGCGTAAAATACACAATCATATTTTGTTCCATTTCCAAATAAAGTATCAATAATTTTTTGACCATCACCCATTTCTTCAGAATCTTTAACTAATTGTTTTTCTGTAAGTGAAGAATTATTTACTGTTGCTTTAATAAAATCTTTATCATACCAAGGAATATTTAATTTTTCAGATAATAATTTGGCTACACTTCTACCACCTGCAGCATATTCTCTTGTAATCGTAATTACTGGTATAATATATTCATTCATATTACATCTCACTCATTTCTTTGAAAAAATTGCATTCTTCATCATTACATAATTTTGCATCTTCTAATTGAAGATCACAATGGAATACATGTTTTAATGGATTTTCTTTATTTCCATAATGTCTATATATAAATGGAACCTGGTTCTTTTCTAATACAGGAATTAGATGAGATGGCGCTTCTTTTAAGAAATCACCAGGACATGTCATAATAAAACAAGGAGGATAATTCTCTGTAATAAAATGTATTGAACTGATTTCGAAGAATTCTTCATCGGTTCCTTTATTAGGTAAATAATCTTCCATTAATTTCGCTGTATCACCTAATGCTTCTGGGTGCATGAGATATACACCACAATTTAGTGCAATTGCTTTGAATTGAAAATTATTTGGTAAGTCATATGGAACATGATAGTTTTCATTTGTTAGTGCACAAGCAAATAAAGATAACATATGTGCACCAGCACTATCGCCTACCGCATAAATATGTTCCGTATCAAAACCATATTCATTTTGATTATCTATGATCCAATTACAAACAGTTGTTGTATCTTCAAAAGATGCTGGATATTGATATTCAGGAGCTAAACGATAAGAATAATTTACAACTGCAAATCCACGCTTAGCTAAATCCATACAATACCATTGATATACATCTTTATCACCATATACCCATCCACCACCATGGACACTTAAAATGACAGGTAATTTACTTTCTTCATTTTTAGGTCTATAAACATCTAATAGATTCCATTTTTGATCTTTATCGTCATATCGAATATTTTCATAGCGAATAATGTTATTAGGAATGTGATTGTTTTTATCTCTTTCTGCATCTCCCATAGAAAAAGTTTTTCGTATGATATCTGAATATTCACTCATAGTATTTCTCCATTCAACTTAATTATTATCACGCAGAATCAAAAAAAAAGCTATCTCAATTTGAGATAGCTTACGTAACAATAAATTAAGAAATTAAGCGTTCTTAGCTAAAGCAGCTTTGATCTTATCTGTTAGTAATGGAACAATCTTATTTAAATCACCAACAATACCATAGTCAGCTACATCAAAGATTGGAGCTGTTTCATCTTTGTTGATTGCAATAATAATATCGGATTCTTCCATACCTGCAACATGCTGGATTGCACCAGAGATACCAATTGCGAAATATACATGTGGACGTACTGTCTTACCAGTTTGACCAACTTGTAATTCTTTTGGTTCCCAACCGTTATCAACAACAGCACGAGAACAAGATACTGTACCATGTAATACTTCTGCAAGATCTTCTAGAAGTTTGAAATTTTCTTTAGATCCAACACCACGTCCACCAGATACAAGAATCTTAGCTTCAGCGATATCAGCTACATTAGAAACTTCTTTTACAACCTTTTCAATTTCTACATAACAATTGTTCTTTTCAAGAGCTGGTTTCCAGTTAATAACTTCAGCCTTAGCATCTTTAATAGGGTCAATCTTTTGCATAACACCAGGTCTAACAGTAGCCATTTGAGGACGGTTATCTGGACAAGCAATAGTAGCAATTGTATTTCCACCGAATGCAGGACGAGTCATTAGTAATTGTTGATGTTTTTGTTCTTGGTTTGGACCAGCAACAAGTGGGAAATCACCAATCTCTAATACAGTACAGTCAGCAGTTAAACCAGTTTGTACTCTAGCACTTGTTCTAGGACCTAAGTCACGACCAATTGCTGTAGCACCAACAAGAACGATTTCTGGTTTGTATTCGTTAATATAACCAGCTAATGCTTGTGTATATGGTTCTGTTCTGTAATCTTTTAATTCTGGATCATCAATAACAACAACTCTATCTGCGCCATATACAGCTAATTCATCAGTTAAACCACCAACGTTTTCTCCTATTAATACGGCAGTTACAGTCTTATCATCAAGATCTTTTGCAAGCTCTCTAGCTTTACCAAGAAGTTCCAAGGCAATGTTAGAAAGTTTTCCATCTACCTGTTGAGCATAAATCGCAATGCCCTTGTATTCATCAAGATTCTTTTCAATCATTGTTTTTTCCTCTTTTCTTCTTAGATAACGTGCTTTTCTGTAAGTACATTTAAGATGTAATCAGCAGCATCTCCATCTGATTCAGGAGTAACTGTTGTTCCCTTACCTTTAGCAACTTTATCACTAGCCTTTGCAATCTTTGTTGGAGACCCCTTTAATCCAATGTTTGAATCATCAACATCTAGATTAGCTCTTCCCCAAACAGTAACGAGTTCATCTTTATGATCTAAAGCATAGAAGATTCTTCCTGGTTTCATATATCTTGGTTCATTCAATTCAGCTAAGCAAGTAACAAGAGCTGGTAATTGAGATTTAACCATCATATATCCATCATCAAAGATTCTCTTAACTTCGATTGTTTTATTTGTTGTATCACAATTTAATTCCTTAGCATAAGAAATCATTGGAAGGCTTAAATGTTCAGCAATCTGTGGTCCTACTTGTGCTGTATCACCATCGATAGCTTGACGACCTGTAATAATTAAGTCATATTCCATATTCTTTAATGCACCAGCAATTGTAGAAGATGTTGCCCATGTATCAGCACCACCGAGTACACGGTCTGTTACTAATAATGCATCATCTGCACCCATAGCAATACCTTCAACTAATACATCTTCAGCTTTAGGAAGACCCATTGTTAATAATGTAACCTTGACGTTTTCAGGATCTTGATCCTTGATACGAAGAGCTGCTTCAAGACCAGCCTTGTCATCAGGGTTCATGATAGCAAGCATTGCGCCTCTATCCAGTGTTCCATCAGCTTTGAACTTAACACCACCAGCTGTATCAGGAACCTGTTTTACACAAACTACGATTTTAAACATGTTTGATTTCCCTTTCTATTACTTTAGAAGATCTCCGGAGATTACCATTCTCTGAACTTCAGAAGTACCTTCGTAGATCTCAGTGATCTTAGCATCTCTCATCATTCTTTCAACTTCATATTCTCTGATATATCCGTAACCACCAAGTAATTGTACACACTTTGTTGTTACATCCATAGCTGTTTCAGCAGCAAATAATTTTGCTTGTGCAGCTTCTACAGAGAAACGATCTTTCGTTCTCTTAGCTTCAGCAGCTTTATAAACTAATAATTTAGCAGCTTCAACTTCAGTAGCAAGATTAGCTAATTGGAATTGTGTATTTTGGAAAGCAGAAATAGAACGTCCAAATTGCTTTCTTTCTTTTACATAAGCAATTGTTCTATCTAATGCACCTTCTGCTAAACCTAAAGCTTGTGCAGCAATACCAATACGTCCACCATCTAATGTACCCATAGCAATTGGGAAACCTTTACCACGAGGACCTAATTGATTCTCAACAGGAATATGACAATCTTGGAAAATCAATTCATATGTTGCAGAACCTCTGATACCCATCTTGTGTTCTTTTGTACCGAATGTAAATCCTTCTGTACCCTTTTCAACAATGAATGCTGTAAACTTCTTTTGTTTACCACGCTTTGTTTCAACAATATCTGTATAAGCAATAATGATATAAACATCTGCTTCTTTACCATTTGTAATAAAGCACTTTGAACCATTTAAGATCCATTCTTTACCATCTTCACTTAATACTGCTTTTGTTTGAACACCTTGAGCATCTGTACCAGCACCAGGTTCTGTTAAACCAAATGCACCGAGTTTTTCACCTTTCGCTAAAGGTACTAAATACTTTTGTTTTTGTTCTTCTGAACCATAATGTAAGATTGGATCACAGCACAAAGAACTGTGTGCAGAAACAATAACAGATGTTGTACCACAAACTTTAGCAAGTTCTTCAACACACATTACGTATGTTAATGGGTCACATCCTTGGCCTCCATACTGTTCAGGAATTGCAATTCCTAGGAAACCATTCTTTGCCATCTTATCAACTGTAACACGTGGGAATTCTTCTGTTTCATCAGTGTCAATTGCTAGAGGCTTTACTTCTTTTTCGGCGAAATCCTTAAATAAGGATTGTGCCATAGTATGCTTTTTATCAAGCTGGAAATCCATTATTTTCTCCTCCAAATTTCCTTCTATTGAAACTAGAATCAATCATTGATTCTAGTAACAAACATTTTTTTATTTTTTGTCTACTGGTGTCTTTGTACGATCAGCATTGTAGATATAGAAACCTCTACCTGTCTTAACACCTAAGTGACCTGCACGTACCATCTTTCTTAATGTTGTACATGCTCTATACTTTGGATCTTTTGTTTCGTTATAAATAACATCCATGATAGCTAATACAATATCTAAACCAACATAGTCACCTAATTCTAAAGGACCCATTGGATGGTTAGCACCTAATTTCATTGCAGTATCAATTCCTTCAATATCAGAAATACCTTCTTGATATACAAAGATACCTTCATTGATGAGTGGAATTAAAATTCTATTAACTACGAAACCTGGAGCTTCATTAACTTCAACAGGTGTTTTGCCTAGTTTCACTGCAATATCTTTTACAGTTTCAACATCTGCATCCGGTGTGTTAGCACCCTTGATAACTTCAATCAATTTCATAACTGGAGCTGGGTTAAAGAAATGCATACCAATAACTGGCTTCTTTAGACCTGCACCAATTTCTGTTACAGAAAGAGAAGATGTATTTGTTGCGAAAATACAATTTTCATTTTTAACAATATTTTCTTGTAGATCTTTAAAAGTAGATTTTTTAATATCCATAACTTCCAAAGCTGCTTCAACAACTAAATCAGGATCAACTGCTTGAGAATTTAAACCAGTAACGATTTTGTCTAATAGAGCATCTTCATCAGCTTGTTCCATCTTTCCTTTAGCTACTCTTTTATCAAGAGCCTTCTTAATGTTTGCTTTACCACCATCAGCAAATTCTTGCTTGATGTCACATAAGTAAACTTTTTCTACATCAGCACATTGTGCAAATGTTTGTGCAATACCACGGCCCATTGTGCCGGCGCCAATAACTGCTACTTTCATTTTTTAAATCTCCTTTTATTTATTTTGAAAAGCTACATGCTTTACTTTAGCTGGATCATCCTTCTTACGTAGGAAGTTAGCCATACCTTCTTTTTGATCTTCAGATTCAAAGCAATCACCAAATAACTTTTCTTCAACAACAATTGCTTCGTCCATATTCACTTGTAAACCATCATTGATTGCTTTCTTGCAATTTCTAACAGCAATTGGTGCATTTGCAGCAATTGTGCTAGCAAGTTTCATACAAGTAGGAAGTAATTCTTCTAATGTTGTAACTTGGTTAACAAGTCCAATACGATAAGCTTCATCAGCTTTGATATTTCTAGCTGTATAAATTAATTGTTTTGCATATCCTGGTGAAACAAGACGAGCAAGTCTTTGTGTTCCGCCAAATCCAGGTGTAATACCTAAACCAACTTCTGGTTGACCAAATACAGCATTTTCTGAACAGATACGAATATCGCAACTCATTGCAATTTCATTTCCTCCACCTAGAGCGAAACCATTGATTGCAGCAATGATAGGTAATGGGAAAGTTTCAATTTTTCTAAATAGATCATTTCCTTTTTTACCAAATGCTTCACCTTCACTCTTTGTTAGAGTACTCATTTCTCCGATATCAGCACCAGCTACAAAACTCTTATCACCAGCACCAGTTAAAACTAAACAACGAACTTCATTTTGATCAACAGCATCTAATACTGTATTTAAATCATCTAATACTTCACTATTCAAAGCATTTAATGCTTTTGGTCGATTGATTGTAATAACACCAACTTGACCATTTACTTCATAATCTACAAAGCTCATGAATTAGTCTCTTTCTACAACAGTAGCGCAACCCATGCCACCACCGATACATAATGTTGCTAGACCTCTCTTAGCATCTTTTTGTTGCATTGCATAAAGAAGTGTAACAAGAATTCTTGCACCAGAAGCACCAACTGGATGACCTAATGCAATCGCACCACCATTAACATTTAATTTACTTAAATCAAAGTTCAAGTCTTTACCAACAGCTACAGATTGTGCAGCGAAAGCTTCGTTTGCTTCATAAAGATCAAAATCTTCAATCTTTAATCCTGTCTTTTCCATAACTTTCTTTGTTGCAGCAACAGGACCAACACCCATGATAGATGGATCAACACCACCTAATGCACCTGCAACCCAAGTAGCTAATGGCTTAACACCTAATTCTTTTGCTTTTTCTTCGCTCATAATAACAAGTGCAGCAGCACCATCATTGATACCAGAAGCATTACCAGCAGTAACAACACCACCTTCAACACCAGAACAACATCTTAGCTTAGCAAGAACTTCAGGTGTTTGGCCTTCACGTGGTCCTTCATCAGTATCTACAACAACAATGCCTTTCTTTTTACCCATGTTAACTTCAACAGGAACAATTTCATCTTTGAAACGACCATTGTCTCTAGCATCACATGCTTTATTTTGAGAGTTTGCAGCAAACTCATCTAATTCTTCTCTTGTTAAATGCCATTGTTCAGCAACATTTTCAGCTGTTACCATCATATGATAATCATTAAATGCATCCCATAAAGCATCATGAACCATTGCATCAACTAATCCATCTTTTGGTGTGTTCATTCTGTAACCAAAACGAGCATGTGGTAATACATAAGGAGCTAAGCTCATGTTTTCCATACCACCAGCAACTACAATATCCGCATCCCCTGCGATAATCATATCTGCTGCCATGTTAACGCAATTTAAACCAGATCCACAAACAACGTTAACTGAAACTGCAGGTGTTGTTACTGGAAGACCAGCCTTTAATGAAGCTTGTCTAGCTGGGTTTTGTCCTAAACCAGCTTGAATGACATTACCCATGTAAACATGATCAACATCTTCAGGTTTTAAACCAGCTCTTTTTACAGCTTCCTTGATAACTGTAGCACCTAGATCAACAGCTGGTACTGTACTTAAAGCACCACCCATTTTACCGATTGCAGTACGGCATGCACTAGCAATCACAACTTTTTTGTTAGCCATTTTATATTCCTCCTATTATTTCAATGGTTTATTCTACTTCGTATTCTTTGGCATCTTCTTCGCCATTCAATACTCTTAATGCACCTTGTGCAAGAGCAATCATTTCTCTTTCACCAGGGATTACAACAACCGGGGCAATCCAATCTGTGTAAGATGCAATTGCATCTGTAACATCTTTACCATAAGCAATTCCACCAGTTAATAAAATTGCATCAACTTTACCCTTCATAACAACAGATAAAGAGCCAATATCTTTTGCATGTTGATAAATGAATGCTTCTTTTACAAGCTTTGCATTCTCATCACCATTTTCAATCATCTTATTAACTTCTCTCATATCTGCTGTTCCTAGATATGCAGCAATTCCTGCATCTCCAACAGCGCGTTTCATCATATCATCAACTGTTGCATATTTTCCTGAATAACAAAGTCTAATGAGATCACCAACAGGAACTGCACCAGAACGTGTAGGAGCAAATGCACCATCACCATCAAGACCATTGAACATATCAATCATCTTTCCGTGACTTAATGCACCTGTTGTACATCCACCACCCATATGCGCTACGACAAGATTTAAATCTTCCATTTTCTTGCCAATGCTCTTTGCATATTCACGTGCAACAGCTCTCATATTTAATGCATGAATCTTTGATACACGTTTGATTTCAGGCATACCTGATAAACGAGCAACATCTTGTAATTCATCAACTGCTGTTGGATCTACGATATAACTAGGACATCCTACTTGTTCACCAATTTTACGTGCAAGTAACCCACCTAAGTTTGCTGCATGATCACCATTTAGTGCAATTTCTAAGTCGTGCTTAATTGCATCATTTACTGTATAAGTACCAGCAGTAATTGGATGTAAGTATCCACCTCTACCAACACAAGCATCTAATGAATTGATATCAAAATGAATTGATTCAAGATAATTCATAATCACTTCATATCTAAAATCTAATTGAGAAAAAGTAGTAGGAAATTTATTCATTTCCGATACTGGATGATTTAATCCTGTTTCATTTACTAATGTTTCATCATCGAAAATAGCAATTTTTGTTGATGTTGAACCAGGATTGATTGCAAGAATTTTTTTACCCATTTGTTTAACCATTCACTTTCTTCATATGATCACTTAATACTGCAGCTAATGCAATAGAGTTGATTTTCACTTGTTTAGAATCACTTCTAGAAGTTAAGATAACTGGAGCAGTTGTACCAGTTAAGATACATCCAATTTGTACATTTGGTACTAAATGATCAATTGCTTTATATGTAATATTTCCAGCATGAATATCTGGGAATAAAAGAATGTCTGCACAACCTGCACATGGTCTGTTTTCAGCACCCTTCTCTTTTGCAGCTTCAATATCCAAAGCAATATCTAAAGATAAAGGTCCATCAATCACACAGTTTTGAATTTCACCAGCTTCATTTGCCTTACGTAATTCATCTGCATCAACTGTATTTTGCATCTTTGGATTAACAACTTCTACAGCAGCTAATGGCGCAACTTTTGGTGTTTCTACGCCACATGCTCTAGCAACATCAACCGCATATTCAACAATTTGCTTTTTTGCTTCTAAATCAGGATAAGGTAAAAAAGCAACATCTGTTAAAAATAATAAACGATCAATTGTAGGAATTTTGAATACTGCTACATGAGACAATGTTTTTCCTGTACGTAAACCAACTTCTTTGTTTAATACACTCTTTAAAAAAGTAGCTGTTGGAACAATTCCTTTCATGTACATATCTGCTTCTCCATCATGTACATACTTTACAGCAGCTAAAGTTGCTTCTGTAACATCAGGAACGTTGACGACTTTATATTCATCGAGATTCATTCCAATTTCACTTGCAATTTCCTTGATTTTGTTTTCATCTCCAACCAAAATTGCATCTACGATACCATCTTGATGAGCTTCATGAACAGCCTCTAGTACCGCATGATCTTGCGCATTAGCAACGGACAAGACTTTTTTCTTTCCTTGTTTTGCTTTTGCAATTAAATCTCTGAAATCTTTACTCATAATATTTTGTAAATCTCCTTCACAGTTAAATATGTTAAACTATTCACAATCAGAATTCAATGCTTTCTCTGAATTATTTGTGAAAATTTTAACACTTTGTGAAAGCTCTAAAAATAAGCACAACTTAAAGCGCTTTCATTCATTTTCCTTTACAAAATTGAACTGGAACTGTTACAGTATTTATGTGAGGTAAACATATGAAAGCTTGTTATCCGGGAACATTTGATCCATTAACAAATGGCCATTTAGATATTATAGAACGAGCAGCAAACATCTTTGATGAAGTTGTTGTTTTGATTAATCACAATCCTAGAAAGAACTGTTTATTTACAGTAGAAGAAAGAAAAGAGATGATAGAAAAAAGTATCTCTACCCTTTCTAATGCTTCTAAAATTACAGTTTTGGTTGGAAAAGGACTAACCGTTAATATTGCTGAAAACATTCAAGCAAAAACAATGATTCGAGGTATTAGAGCTGTGACGGACTATGAATATGAATTAGCTACTGCTACAGCAAATATGAAAATCAATCCAAATGTTGAAACTTTCTTTTTAATTGCTAGGCCCGAATATACATTTTTATCATCTTCTACCGTGAAAGAAATCGCAATGAATGATGGAGATATTACAGAATTTGTTCCTGCACCAATTTTAGAAGATGTTGTAAAACGATTAACGAATGTATAAAAAAAAGATCCTTGGTAAACAAGAATCTTTTTTTATACTTATCTAACGATATCTTTTAAAGATTTGCTAGCTTTGAAACCAGGAACGTTAGTTGCAGCAATTTGGATTGTTTCCTTTGTTTGAGGATTGATACCAGTTCTAGCAGCTCTTTCCTTAACTTCAAATTTACCGAAGCCAGTAATATCAACTTTATTACCATCTTTAAGAGCTTCAGTCATTGCAGCAAATAAAGACTCAATAACTTCTAGAGCAAGTTTCTTTGTAATTCCATTTTCTTCAGCAACTTTATCAGCAAGTGCCTTCTTGTTTACGATTTCCATATTTTTTACCTCCTATATGGCTCAAATATTCTACCATGTCAAATCATTTATACAATACTTGACAATCAATTTTTTATAATCTTTCACACAATAATTGTATGATTTCATTTAGTTTTTCATGACTTAGGTTTTTTACACCAGCAGCACAAGCATGTCCACCACCATGATACCTTTCAGCAATGTCGTTAATCTTTGTTTGTTTTGCACGTAAAGATCCATCATATAATACAACATTATCTACTGTTTTCTCAGTGAAAATAGCCCAAATATCAAAGTCTTTAACATTTCCTAATTTACCAACAAAACTTCTCGCTTGGGATGCATCAAATCCATATAGAATATAATCTTTTTCAGGAATCACAACATAAGCAAAATGTTTGTTAATGACTTTTGTATTTGAAATAATATATCCAGTAAATTGAAATCCATTTACACTATTATCAAATACATCATGTGAAATCTTAGAAAGATCTAATCCTTTTGAAGCTAATATCCCACCTGCTTTTAATGTCTCTGGTGTTGTATTGCTCGTTGTATAATTTAATGAATCTGTTAATAAACCGCGATATAAATATTCTGCTGTTTTTTTCGAAAAGATTTTATCTTTATTTTCATCAAAGTATAACGTTAAGATTTGACATACTGCTGCAGCTTGATCATCTACATAGATTTGATTTCCAAACGGTTCACGATCTGGATGATGATCGATTTTAATGATTTGTTTTGCATTGAGAAAGCGTTGATCATCAACACGTGGTGCATTTGCACAATCTACAACAATGGCTAGTGAATTATTGATTGTTTGTTCAGAAACAATATCATTTTTTGGCCATTCAGCTTGATTACAAATTTGATTTCCTAACACATAAACATGTTTCTCTGGATAATTTTCTTGAATCCAATTCTGTAATCCAAATTGTGATCCACAAGCATCACAATCTGGATTTTCATGACGAAAAATCGTTATAATATCAAAAGATTCAATTGTATTTAATAACCCATCAAACTGCATGATTAAAGTCCTAAAAGACGAACAGTATCTCTAGCAATCACTAATTCTTCATTTGTTGGGCAAACAACAACTTCAACCTTAGAATCATCTTTAGAAATCTTTAATTCAGATCCATGACAAGAAGCATTTGCTTCATAATCAATTGATAAAGACATACTTTCTTCTAAAGCTTTTAATACCTTTTCACGAATCAAGGAATCATTTTCACCAATTCCTGCTGTAAAAGCCATTGCGTCTACATGTCCAAGTTGAGCGTAATATCCACCAACAACGTTAACGATACGGTTGATATAAAGATCAATTGTACGAATTGCTCTTTCATCTCCTTCTTTATAAGCAGCTTCAATATCTCTACAGTCAGAAGAAATTCCAGATACACCTAACATACCAGAATGTTTATTTAATAAATTGTCCATTTCTTTTGGAGATGAACCTAATTTTTCTTCCATGTAAAATACAACAGTTGGATCGATATCACCACATCTAGTACCCATCATGATTCCTCCTAATGGAGTTAGACCCATAGAAGTGTTAACAACTTTACCATTTTTAATAGCTGTAATAGAAGCGCCATTTCCTAAATGGCATGTAATCATATTCATATCTTCTACATTCTTACCTAGAATTTCTGCAGTTCTACGATTTACATACCAATGAGATGTACCATGTGCTCCGTAACTACGTACTTTATATTTTGTATACCATTCGTATGGAACTGGGAATAAGTAGGAATCTTCCTTCATTGTTTGATGGAATGCTGTATCAAATACAAATACATGTTCAATAGAAGGTAAAGCCTTACATAAAGCTCTATAACATACTAAATGTGCTGGATTGTGAAGAGGTGCTAAGTCACTTAATTCTTCAACCTTATTTACAACATCTTCAGTAACTTTTACACTTTCACTAAAGTAAGAACCACCTTGTACGATTCTATGACCTGCACCTTTAATTTCATCTAAAGATGCAACGATTCCATTAGAAACCAATTCTTTTAATAATAAATCTACTGCTACTTGATGATCTTTGATTGGTAATTCTTGTGTCTTCTTTTCACCATTTACTTTGATAGTAAATGCACCCATTTCTTGTCCAATTCTTTCAGCTTGACCACTTGTTAAGACAGTTTCACTTGGCATGTCATACAATTGGAATTTCAAAGAACTAGAACCTGAATTTACCGCAATAACTTTACTCATAATTTCCTCCATTTTCGTTTTTTTCTAATTTTTTAACATACGAAAGTATTTCTTTATCTTTCGTGATTTCTCTTATTTTTTCATAAAGCATAGCTCTTGTTTTATAGGATTCATTACATTTTAAAATAGATTCATAATGAACAAGCTCTTGTTTTACGCGTTTGATTGTGTCATAAACAGCAGTTCTTGATATGTTGTTATTCTCAGCAATTTCTTGATACGAATAATCTTCACGAAAATAATCATGACAAATTTTCTGTTGTTTATCTGTTAACAATCCACCATAAAAATCTAATAATTCATTGATTTCAAATTTATCCATTATGATTTAATCCTTCAGAAATACTATATAAATAAGAATCTAAATCAAATGGTCTTAAATCATCTGGTTGTTCCCCTAATCCTAAAAACAGTACAGGAACATGTAATTTATGTTTGATAGCTAAAACAATACCACCTTTTGCGGTGCCATCCATCTTTGTTAGGATGATTCCAGATAGCTTTGTACTTTGTGCAAATATTTCAGCTTGTGCTAAACCATTTTGACCAGTTGTAGCGTCTAATACAAGCCAAGTATTATGTGGAGCTCCTTCAATTTCACGTGAAGCAACACGATTCATTTTTTCAAGTTCCTTCATTAAATTGACTTTATTTTGTAATCTACCAGCAGTATCACAAATCAAAATATCTGCACCCTTTTCTTTCGAAAATCTGCATCCATCAACGATTGCTGCAGAAGGATCACCATTTTCTCTTCCTTTAATGACAGGACAATTTAAACGTTCACCCCATTTTACAAGTTGATCGATTGCTCCAGCACGGAAAGTATCTGCAGCTACAAAAGCAACTTTCTTACCTTGACTAACCCACATATGAGCTAGCTTTGCCGCAGTTGTTGTTTTTCCTGATCCATTTACACCTTCTAGAAAGAATACTGTTGTTCCATTTTCATTCCAAGTAATTGGAACATCTTCATATTCTTCATAAATTTCTTTCATAATTTCCATTAAGAAATTCATTGTCCAATGGAAAGTTAAAGCAGGAAAATCATTACATTTTTCTTTCAACTTGTCACAAATCAAATCTGCTGTTTCAATCCCTACATCACTTTCTAATAAAATGATTGTTAACTGTTCTAAAAAATCATCATCACACCCATGGAATTCATATTCCATTTTACTAAGCTGATCACCGAAAGTTGCATTTGTTTTTTGGAAACCAGATAAGTATTGTGCTTTATCTTCTTTTTTAGAAAATGCTTCTTTTAATTTATCTAAAAAACTCATGATTGTTCTCCTGTATCTGCTAAATGAACAGCCTCTTTTAATTCAACCTTTAACATTTGGGAAACACCTTGTTTTTGCATTGTTACACCATACAAAACATCAGCTTTTTCCATTGTTCCAACACGGTGTGTGACAACTAAGAATTGTGTTCTATCTGTATAGTTATGTAAGAAAGATGCAAATCTTTCTACGTTGCCTGGATCTAAAGCCGCTTCAACTTCATCCAAAATAACAAGTGGTACAGGTTTAACTTTTAATATCGCAAATAATACACATAAGGCAATCAAACTCTTTTCTCCACCAGAGAATAACATATTATTTTGGACTGCTTTTCCTGGAGGTTGTGCATCAATATCAATACCAGTGTTTAATAAATCACTAGGATCTTGTAATATGAGTTTTGCTTTACCACCACCATAAAGAGAACGGAAAATATCATCAAAAGCAACATTGATAGAATCAAACATCTCTTTAAATTGTTTCTTCATAATCGAATCCATCTCATCAATTGCAGATAAGATCTTATCTCTACTTAATGTCAATTCTTCAATATTCTTCTTAAGATTTTCATATCTTTCATTCACTTCAGAATATTCTTCTGGAGCATTCATATTGATGTTACCTAAGTGTTCAATTTCACTTCTCAGCTTTGTAACTTCTTCTTTTGCATTTTCAACAACTTCCTCAGAAACTTTTGTTTTCGCAAAATCATATGTCAATTGATATTCAGAAGCTAATCGTTGTAAATTTGTTTCCATTCTTGTTTCTTGTCTACTACGATCAATTTTGATTTCGTTAACACTTGCTTCTGTAGATTTCAAATCTTTACGCATTTGAGATAATTGTGCCTCTTTGCGTTCTACATCTGTATTCAAAGAATGACGATTATCTCGTTTTACTTTAATTTCATTCGTGATTGTATCTCTTCTTGAATATGCTTCATTCAAACGAATAACTAAATCATCCGCATGTGCTTGTGTAGAAGTTTCTTCACCAATTCCTTCTGGTTGTAATAAAGAAAGATCATTTTGTAATTTTTCATACTTTGCTTTTTTAGAATCCACAACAGGTTCTAATGCAGCAGCCGCATAACGCTTTTCTTGTAGATTTCTAGAAGCGGATTCTCTTTGTGCATTTGCTGATTCATATTCATTACGAGCAATTTTCACTCTTGCTTTTTCGGAATCTAAACGTACTTCCAGTTCTTCTACTTCTTTTTTCATCGTTACAATATTCGTATTGTGTTTGTTCTTACCACCAGTCATAGATCCGCCACGATGAATGACTTCCCCATCTAAAGTAACGATTTTATATTGACGATTTGTTAATGCGGATAAATGGTTTCCGTTTTCCATTGTATCTACGATCAATACGTTGTTTAACAAGTTTTCAACGACTGGATCAAATTTAGGATCATTTTCTATAAATTGAGAAGCTGTTCCTAAATAACCTTCTGTATTTTCACAAACAATCAAATCTTCTTTTCTAACATATCTAGGTTTACATACATTTAATGGTAAGAAAGTCGCTCTACCACTCATATTTTTTGTTAAGAAACGAATTGCATCTCTTGCACATTGTTCATCTTTTGTAACAATGTTATTCATCGCACCACCTAATGAAGTAGAAATTGCTTCTTCATAACCATTTTGAACATGCAAGACTTGCCCAATAACACCTAAAATTCCATTCAAAGCATTTTGGTTATCCATGATGGATTTAATACCTTGTTGGTTATTGAATGGATTACGAATCAAAGAATCTAAAACATTCTTACGATTTTCTAACGTTCTTAAGCGATTTTCTGCTTGATCTAAAGCTGTTGATTTATCAATGATATTGCTAGCAGCTAGATTTAATTGTTCAGAATATAATTGAATCTCAGCATTGAGTTTATCAAATCTATTTTTACGATCTTCAAATTCAAGTCTCGCAGCTTCAACTAATCGTTTCATTTCTTTTGCTTTTGCTTCATTATCACCTGTTTCAACAATATATTTTCTTCTTTCATCCAATTCTGTTTTACGACTTTCTAATGCAGAAACATCATTGAAATTACGCATTAACTCATCTTGTAATGCTTGGATTTCATTATCTAAACTAGAAATTTGTTTTTTCGCTTCTGAAATCTTTGTTTCTGATATTTGAATGTCTGTTGAATACATTGTTGCCTTCGCATCTAAATCAAACAAAGTTTTATTGAGTTGCGAGATTTCTTTATTCGCATCATCAATTTCATTGACTAAAACAGTAATTTCGATTTCTTCTAAACGCGCTTTTTTCTCACGATAGATTTCTGCTTTTCGAGCTTGACGTTTCAAAGGGGAAACTTGTTTCTCCAACTCGTTTAAAATATCTGTACTACGTTCTAGATTATCCTTTGTTCTCTCTAGTTTTGATAAACTTTCTAATTTTCTTTTCTTATATTTAGCAACACCGGCAGCTTCTTCAAAGATTCCTCTACGTTCAATTGGTTTCGCATCCGCAAAAGATACTACTGTACCCTGAGAAATAATCGATAAAGAATCTTTTCCTAAACCAGTATCTAAAAATAAATCCACTACATCTTTTAAACGAACATTGTTATGATCGATTAAATATTCTGCATCTCCTGAATCACGAAATAAACGACGTGTGACTTCAATTTCTTCTTTGTCACTATTTAAAATGTGATTACTATTATCAAAAACAAGTGTAACTTCAGCCATGTTGACTTTTCTACGATCTGCGCTTCCAGCAAAAATGACATCATTCATTTTTTCACCACGCATACTTTTTGCACTTTGTTCACCGAGCACCCAACGTACAGCATCCGTAATATTCGATTTTCCGCAACCATTAGGTCCTACAACACCTGTAATTGGATTGTCAAATGAGATGATTGTTTTATCCGCAAAGCTTTTAAAACCTTGCATTTCGATTCTTTTTAAAAACATGTAACTCTCCTTTAAATCCACATGAAATTATATCAAAAAAAAGGCTTGAAATAAACAAAAAGCGGACTTTTCCGCTTGTGAAAAAATTACTTTTTTTCTTCTAATAAAGTAACGATTTTTTCTAATGCTAGAAGTTCATCACTTTTCTTCACTTCTTCCACTACTTTTTCTTCTTCAGGATGCAATAAGTGATTCAATTTATTGAGTGAACGAACAATCATAAATAGCACAAATGCCATGATAATAAAATTAATCACTGAAGTAATAAATTTACCATAGGCAAGTGTTGCTCCATTGATATTCACTGACAAAGAATCAAAATTCATTCCTGCAACAGTACCTAATAAAGGTGAAATAATATCAGATACTAACGATGAAACAATAGATTGAAAAGCAGCACCGATAATCACACCAACTGCCATATCCATTACGTTTCCTTTTAAGGCAAATTCTTTAAATTCATTCAAAAAACTCTTCATAACATTCCTCCAAAATATCTTTCTCTTTTTCTTCATTCAATATGAGATAAGAACCATAACAATGTGGATTTTTAGACACATAAATATTCGGTTCTAATATCTGTGTTAAGTTGGTATCTTGTTTGATTCCATAAACATTATGATTCAAATCTTTTATTTTTTGAATCTTTTCTTTTGTGAAACGATCTTTAATATACATCGCAACACGTTTACCATAAACCAAACGGTATGTTTTTGGAATAAAACCATATCGTAACTTGAAAGCTTGTAATGTTGTTTCTATTTGTTCATTAGTCATTTCACTCGAAAAGATGACACCAGAAACGCCTTTTGATAATACATAAGCCAAACTATAGGAATTGGCAATATTCATTGTCATTCCGGCGATACAACTATCCAATTCATTATTTAAATCACAAACACTAGATAAAATCGTATGCTCATATTTTTGAGAACTTGTATTTGTTTCATCAATCACAGGTAATACCAATGGTTTTTGTATATGATGATATCCTACTAAATTCTCTTTTGTTTCAAAAATACAATCACTTTCATAAATAATACGAGATAAATTATCTTCAGATTCTTTTAAATTACACAAGTACTCTTTCTTTCCTTGATTCCTACGACATCTTGTGCGTACTTTGTCTAAAACTTCAAGTGCTTTTCTACGCGTTTCATTAATCAAAGAAACAGGAATAAATACATTTTCGATCGTTCCTTCTATATGCTCCACAACATATGGATATTCTCCTGTTTTCTTTAAAGATTTTTCGATGGTAGAAGCATTAACAGGAGCATTTTTTGCTTGTTCTAAAAGTTGATCAGAAGTGCTAGTAATCACATGACCATCATGATCTTGAAGATGAATCACAAGTGGTTTTCCAATGCAAGCTTCATATTCCATAGAAACTGGTATTTCTTTTTTACAATGATTGATTTGATCATCAATCCATGAAATGAGTTTTGTATCCGTTGTCTTACGTAAAGATTGTCCTTTTTTTGGAATGGGATCACTTGGACATGATATCCAAACAATATCTTCCGCATCAGCATGATTGACTAATTTATCATTTTTATAGATTTTCATAGCAGTTAAACCTGTATCATGAGGTGTATTGATAATACGTAATCCATCATGTTGATTTAATTCCTTGGATAATTTTACTTGTACTTTTCCTTTTTGATAAGAAAGAACTTTTCCAATTTCGACTCCTTGATGATTTGGACGATATTGACTCATTCTATCTTCAACGTCTGAATGAAAAATATGTCCCTCAGAAAAACCTCTATTAAACATATATTTCAATTGTTCCATTCTTTCTTCTGATATCTTGTATGGTTTGTTTTCATAATATGCATCAATTGCTTCACGGAAAGTTTTTGTTACTAACCAAACATATTCATTTCTTTTCATTCTACCTTCTATTTTCAACGAAGATACACCAGCATCTAATAGTTCTGGTAATCGATCAATGATATTTAAATCTTTCGGAGAAAGAATGTAATTTCCTTCATGAAAGGAAGAGCCATCCTCATGGAAATATTGTAATCTACAACATTGTGCACACATTCCTCGATTTGCACTTCTGTTTTTGACTGCAGAAGACATCATACATTCTCCACTATAAGAAATACAGATTGCTCCATAAGAAAATACTTCTATTTCTACACCTGTTAAACAAGCTTGTTGAATGACTTCAATTGGTGTTTCTCTGGCTAAAACAACTCTTTCAACACCTTCTTTTTTCATGAATTCAACACCTTTCAAATTATGTATATGCATTTGTGTAGAACAATGAACAGGCATATCAGGATAACATGTTCTAACATAGTGAAATAAACCAAGATCTTGAATCAATATCGCATCACAATCATTTTCGTATAAAAATTCAACTTCTTTTTTTGCGTTTTCAATTTCACTTTCAAATAACATTGTATTGATCGTACAATAAACTTTTACATTTCTTGTATGACAATAATGAATTGCTTCAATGAATTCTTCATGAGAAAAGTTTCCAGCAAATGCGCGCGCAGAAAAAGATTTTAAACCAAGATATACTGCATCACACCCTCCATTCACCGCAGCAATCAATGCTTCCATATTTCCTGCCGGAGCTAGTAATTCAACTTTTTTCATGTATTTCCTCCACAATCACACGATACGATTCTACAAGATCTTCGATTTGCATTCTAGCATTGGCTGAACTTGTAGATGGTAAACCAATATATTTTATATTCAAATGAATATATTTTTCATATAAAGAAAGTGCTTTTTTTCCTGTTAAAAAAATAGTATGAATCTTTGTTTGATTTAATAAAGATTCGATATCATTTACAACAACATTAGAAATCGATGCATCACTACTTCCTTTTATGGAACAAGAATGAATAACATCCCATAATGCGATATGATGTTGATAACAAAATTCCGAATATTCTTTCACTTCATCTTCAAAAATTAATTCCATTATTTTCCAAAAACGATTGTTTTTATTTGCATAATAAAATTGTTTTTCTCTTGAAATAACAGATGGAAAAGAACCTAAAATCAATATCTCACTATTTTCATTAAATACAGGTGGGAAAGGATGTACGACTTGCATTATTTCTCCCATTCTTTTGCTAGACCACCTTCTGCTGTTTCTTTTAAGGAAAGAGGCAACAAAGAACCTGTTTCTTTCATCGTTTCAACAACCATATCAAATGAAACCAAATGTGTTCTAAAACGAGATAAATATTTGGATAGATTTGCGGAATCAACAGCTCTTCTAACTCCAACTGCATTTCTTTCAATACAAGGAATCATGACATATCCCATAACAGGATCACATGTTAAACCTAGATTATGTTCCATTCCGATTTCTGCAGCATATTCTATTTGTTCTCGATTAAGTCCTTTTAAATAAGCACAAGCAGCAGCTGTCATAGAAACGGCTGTTCCTACTTCAGCTTGACAACCACCAACTGCACCAGAAATTGTTGCGTTTGTTTTTACAACATTTCCAAATATGCCCGCTACCATTAAGGCATCAATACATTTATCACGTGTAATTTCACAATCATAATATGCATAATACATAAATGCAGCTAAAACACCACACGCACCTAATGTGGGTGCTGTTACACAAGTATGTCCATCTGCGTTTTCTTCGCTTGCTGCTAAAGCATAAGACATCAAGCGAACATCTCTTTGATCAGCCATATTTGCTTTTAAACCTTGTAAATAAAGATTATGTGCAGACCTTTGCATATGAAGCTTACCTGGAAGAATCCCTTCAGTTTTTAAACCATTTGAAACACAAGTACACATCGCATCTAAAATATGACTTAAATATTCACGAATCCCACTTTCATGTCTTTCAACATATTGCATCAATGATTCATTTCGATTTGCAGTAACTTCATAAATTTCTTTTAAGTTTTTCTCAAAATAGACTTCATCATTGTAATCAACAGGATATTCTTTGATTTGAATACTTCCACCACCAATTGAAAAAATCGTCCATTTTACTTTTTCATTTCCATTTTTATCTAAACCAAACAAATAAAAACCATTGGGAAATTGTTCATCCCATTGTAGTTTAAATTCTACAGTACATTTACCACCTAAAGTTTCTTGAATGACAGAATCTGTAGCGTGTCCTTTTCCTGTTAACGATAAAGAACCATAGAGTTCTACTCGATAACAGTCAAATTCTCCATTCACTTTTAAAAACAATTTACACGCTCTTTCTGGAGCTAATGTATGTGAAGAAGATGGGCCTCTTCCAATTTTATATAGTTCTTTGATACCTTGCATTCTGCCTTTCTCCATTTTCTATCAGAAAACTTTCAAAACTTGTTTTCGCATCTAATGTACCTTGTTTAATTCCTTGATCGATATTCGCTAATGTAGTTAAATATTTTAGTACTGTCTTAGAATTTAAGGTATTAGAATCTTTTAATACATAATATACATAACCACTTTTTACATGCATTCGTGTGCCAATTTCGTCATTTGAATATCCTTGTTCATGTAATAGTCGCATGTTGTAGATGGAACGAAGTCGTTTGGATAATAAACTGATCATCGTTGTATAGTCATAACTCGCTAACAACATATCATCGACAGCTTTCAAACATCCTTCTAAATCACCAATTGTAAATGCAGAAGTCAGATGAAAGATGTTTACTTC
>CAVJMM010000036.1:0-21865 GCA_963650865.1 Eubacterium sp. AM49-13BH
TTTCATATCAGTAATTTTCTCCTTCATTACTTATATTCACAAGTTTTTGAAGAATCCCAAAAAATTCATTCAATTATTTTAATTTTTTTCTTTTTTCCTTTTATAGAAATAGAAGTTAAAGAATTGATTCTTGAATCATCTGTTTTTAAAATGATTACAGTAGAATAAGAATCTTGTATTTCTAATGTTCCAATTTCAGAAAAATCAAAGATTTGACATAAAGATCCAATAATATCTTTTGGACGAATCTTATCTTTTCTACCTGCTTGGATTTGTAACGTTGTAGTTGTTTTCTTTTCTTTTTTCTTTGTGATAGGAATCGATAAATCAGTATTATTTGTAAATGAAGGATGATAAATAGAAGAATGATTTAGAATATACTTTGTCACTTCGTTATCTACATCTTTTTCGCGAATCAGTGTAATGGTAGTACCTTCATTTCCTTGATGGCCACTTCTACCAGAACGATGAATAAACGTATCACAATCTAATGGAATGTCATAATGAATGATGTGAGAGACATCATATAAATCTAATCCTCTAGCTGCTGCATCGGTTGCCACAAGAACACGAATTTTCCCTTCTTTAAAAGATTTTAAGATTTGTATTCTATCTTTCTCTTCAAAGAACGATGAAAAAGAGGAGGTAAGAATATTCTTTTTTTGTAGCCATTCCGCAAGCTCATTCGAATCATTTTTATAATTTGTAAATACAATTGCTTGTTGGATTGGAAGTGCATGTAATAGTTTGAGTAAAGAATGTTTACGATCTTCTGTTTTCAAATAGAAAGAATCAATTTTGTCATTTAAATGAGATTCATCTTGAATGATTTCTGAATAGTTTTCTGGTAAAAAAGAACAAATCAAATCATTCTTTGTTGCAGAGGTACATACAATTTGTGCGTGATGGTCTTTTATGAGGAATTCTGTTTCTTTTCTTTGACCAGTAGATAAAATCATATCTACTTCATCAATCACAATCATTTTTAAATGATTTAATTCAATTTTATTTTGATCAAATAAATCTTTTAATCTACCAGGTGTTCCAACGATAATTGTGGGCTTATGTTTTAAAGCATTTTCTTGTTTATGAATATCTAAGCCACCAATAACGGTTACAACGTGGTGCTTTGTATGTGCAGCAATTTTATTAGCTACTTCAGAAACTTGTAAAGCTAACTCCCTTGTTGGTGTAATGATCAATGCTTCTGTTGTTGTGCTATTCGCATCACACATCTCTAATATTGGAATGAGATAAGCCAATGTCTTACCGGATCCTGTTTGTGCTTGGATAAATAAATTCTTTTGATTCAGGATTTGAGGAATCGCCTTTTCTTGAATAGGTAATAGAAATGTATATCCAAGTTGATTTAATATTTCTTTTAATTCTTGATTCATGTGATTATGATAGCATACTCTAGATTGATGCTATAATATTAATGAATTTAAATATAATATTCATCTTAATATTTTGTGATAGGTAGATTAGCAATAGGATTTTGATCGTTTTCTTTAGGGCGTCTATCAATTATTGAATTTTATTGCACAATATTTTGAATTTAGGATTACCTAACTTAAATAATAACAAAAATAAAAGATAAAAAACATACTTTTATTTTAAATGTGCTTAGTTATACTTTAATTAAAGAGGAATAGGATATGCTAAATTATAATCCAGCTAGATACAAAAATGGTATTTAAATTAAAAAAGGGAAAGATATTAATTTCTAGATTAGAGTGATTTGAAATTTAATATGTAAAAATCATGAAAGGAATAATATGAAAAAATTAATTTATCTATTAATAAGTTCTATTATGGCTTTTTCTTGCTTGACGATTGTCAATGCCGGAACAGCTACTAATTCTGGAACTGGTTATAGCATTACTGCCACAGCTACTGCTTCGTATATTAGCTGCGTTGCTACTGGGAGTTTGTCGAATGGTTCAACAGCTCAAGTTACTGGATATAAAGCTACAACGTATGGAACTGAAAAAGTTGGCACACGATCTGGTTCTTCAAGGGTATATTGGTATATTAGCGAAGTTTCAGGTGCATCAAGATGGTCATATTGTTTTGGTGCTGCAAAATTAGCTGATGGATTATGGTACTATACAACGACGGCGCATGTGTGATGAATAAGAAAACTGCCTTTTGGGCAGTTTTCTATAGGAGAAATTTATGTTTCTAAAAATAATGTTAATCATCAGTGTATCAATTTTATTTGGGTGTAATCAATCGGTGTTAGAATCAGATGAATTAGATATCATGGAACAACCAACATATGCAAATTATTTGTCTGTAGCGAGTACGGATGAAGCACTGTATTTTGTTGTAGAACCTGGGCAATTATATGCCTATGAAAATGATGGAACATTTTTGAAATTGGCTAGTTTATATTACATTGATGATAAAGAAATTGATGATGTATCAAAAATAACAACTTCTCCAAAAAGGTATACAGATATGGTCCTTTCTGGAACAAGTTTTCAAAAATTCGGGAATCAATTAATCTATGCAAGCATGTATGATGATGTAGAAGGATCTATTGAATATCATTTAAATAGGATCGATTTTGATGGAAGTAATCAAAAAGAATTATTAGATTTAGAATTTGAACCGAAGTATTTTTTATTACATAAAGATCAAATGTTTGTCGTAGAAATAGAAAATAATGAAAATGATATTCTACATATCTATGATTTATCTGGCAAAGAAATTACTTCATTCAATTTAGAAGGGACTGTCTATAATTTGATAGGTGATGGGGACTACGTCTATGTCATATTAGGTGGAAAATTATTACGAGTTTCTTTAGATAATTATGAAAAGGAAATGATTCAAGAAGGAGAAGCATATGTTTGTGAATTCAGTGGTTTGGTTTCTAGTTATACAATAGATAATTCTTCTAATGGTATGACATCTTATATTAAAGATTTTCATACAAATGAAGTGAAATTCACATTGGAAAATCATCTGATTGATTATTTCGATACTGAATATATTTACACTACAACAATTAATGAAGAGCATACAAAATATCATATCTATGATTGGGATGGGCAACTCATCAAAGAAATTGTTCCATATGATAGTTTAGGTGAAAATACAGAAGGTGCTATGCCGATAGCGATGAACGATTCGGAATATTCTTCAATCGTACGAATTTGGAATCATCAAATTATTGGAAGCTGTTATGGAAATCAAGGGATGAGATATTTTACTTGTGATATAGATGATGGTAGTTGTAAATACATTGTTTCGTAAAGTGGAAGGGCATGTACTTGTATGTGCCTTTTGTTATGTTTTGTAGAATCAAAAGATTCTTTCGGAAAACTGTGTTAAACTTTATGCGATATGACAATGTTTAATGATACGATAGCGGCGATTGCGACCGCAAATGCAACGGGGGCAGTTTCAGTAATCCGAATCTCTGGAAATGACGCAATTGAAATTGCTTCAAAATTAATTGGAAAAGATTTATCAAACAAAGATGGATATACGATTACTTATGGAACAATCAAAGAAAATGAAGAATCCATTGATGATGTTTTGGTATCTATTTTTAGAGCTCCTAAATCTTATACAGGAGAAAATGTAGTGGAAATTGGTTGCCATGGTGGTTTATACATCACAAGAAAGATATTATCTTTGGTGATTGGTAGTGGTGCACGTATGGCAAGACGTGGTGAGTTCACAGAACGTGCTTTTTTGAATGGAAAGATGGATCTTTCACAAGCGGAAGGTGTTAATGATTTGATCAATGCGAAAGATGCAGTGAATGCGAAAAGCGCAATGCATTCTTTAAAAGGTTCTGTTTCTAAAATCTTAAAACCATTAGAAGAAGATTTAACACAAATCATTTCAAATATTGAAGTGAACATTGATTATCCAGAATATGATGATGTACATCAATTAACAGAAGAAGAAATCTTGCCAATGGCAACAAAGTGGTTAAAAGAGATTCATCAGATTATTGATGAAGCACAAAAAGCTGTGAATATTCGTGAAGGAATTGATACGGTTATTCTTGGTAGACCAAATGTTGGGAAATCTTCTTTGTTGAATGCTTTATTAGAAGAAGATAAGGCAATCGTCACAGATATTGCGGGTACAACAAGGGACATCGTAGAAGGTACTGTTCGATTAGATGGGATTACGTTAAATCTAATTGATACTGCTGGTATTCATGAATCAGATGATGTTGTAGAAAAGATTGGAATTGATAAATCATTACAAGCATTAGAGAAAGCAGAACTTGTTATTGTTGTGTTAGATGGTTCTCAAGAATTAACAGAAGAAGATCATACATTATTAGAAATGACAAAAGAGAAAAATCGTATCGTTGTATATAATAAGAAAGATAAATCTATTGTTCATGATGGTATCTCAATATCTGCAATTAATGGTGAAGTGAATGAATTAACAGATGCAATCAAACAGAAGTATGAAAATGAATTGTATTTGGCTTCTACAGATACATTAAATAATGAAAGACAAATTGGTTTGGCGATGCAAGCAGAAGCAAGTATGCAGAATGCATTACAAACATTAAATGATGGAATGGAACTGGATCTAGTGACAATTGATCTAGAAAAGGCTTGGACATCATTGAAAGAAATCACAGGAGAAGTTGGTAAAGAAGATTTATTGGATGAAATCTTCTCTAGATTTTGTTTAGGAAAATAATATGAATGAAATACAGTATTTAGATTCACACGCACATTTAATGGGAGAAGAATTTCAAGAAGATCTTGAAGAAGTAATTGAAAAATGTAATGAAAAGAATGTGAAACACATTATGATCATTACATTAAATAAGGATGAAGCACTACGGGCAATTGAATTTGTGAAAAGAGATCCAGAAAGATATGTCATTGCGACAGGAATTTTCCCAGAAGATGTAGATAAAATCACAGAACAAGATTGGAATGATTTTGTTGAAATTGCTTCAAGAAAAGAAATCGCAGTGATTGGTGAAATTGGTTTGGAATATCATTGGGTAAAAGATGTTGAAACTAGAAATAAACAAAAAGAATTGTTTATCAAACAAATTCAATTAGCACAATCATTACAGAAACCAATTGCGGTACATTCAAGAGATGCAATCCAAGATACCTATGATATTATGAAAAAATATCAAACACCAGGTTTATTACATTGTTTCTCAGGAACGAAAGAAATGGCAATAGAATTTAATAAACTTGGATATTATATTGCCTTAGGTGGTGCTTTGACATTTAAAAATGCTAGACACGCGGTAGAAGTCGCACAAACAATAGATGAAAAGTATTTATTAACAGAAACGGATTGTCCATATATGGCCCCAGTTCCAGTTCGTGGAACAAGAAATGATCCTTCCAACATTCCGTACATCGTTCAAAAGATGGCAGAAGTCAGAAACGTATCTGAAGAACATATGGCAGAAGTTATTATGGATAATTGGCAGAGGTTTCTACAATGCAAGTAAAGAAAAAAATACAGGAAGTCATTGTTGTAGAAGGACGCCATGATACAGAAAAATTAAGAAAATACTTTGACTGTGATACGATTGAAACAGGTGGAACAAGTTTAGGTGAAGATGTCTTAGAAAGAATCAAACACGCACAAAAGACACGTGGTGTAATTGTTTTTACAGATCCAGATTCCCCGGGAAATAGAATTCGAAATGCAGTCAATCAATATGTTCCAGGATGCAAAAATGCATTTGTGATGAAAAAAGATGCAAGGACAGATAAAAAAGTAGGCGTAGAACACGCAGAATTTGATGTACTCAATGAAGCACTGGAAAATTTGATGACGTATCAAGATGTTGCATCATCCTTAACAATGAATGATATGATAGAGCTAGGATTATCAGGTAACACAAATAGTTCTGTATTACGAGATAAAGTTGGAGAGTATTATCATATAGGTAGTGGTAACGCAAAAACAATGTTATGGAGAATGAATTTTCTTCATCTCACAAAAGAAGAAATTAGACAGGTAGTAGAAGAATGACAAAATTTATATCAACACCCTCACGTACAAAAGAAATATTAGAGAAATATGGAATCCATGCGAAAAAAGGTTTTGGACAGAATTTTTTAGTGGATCCAATTATTGTAGAAAGATGCGCAAAAGAAGCACATTGTGAAGGTGCTGTTATAGAAATAGGACCTGGAATTGGCTCTTTGACAGAGCAGTTAGCGATTTATTCTCAACATGTTGTTGCGTATGAAATTGATGAATCATTACCACCAATCTTGAAAGATACATTGTCTGCTTATGATAATGTAGAAATCATCTTACAAGATTTCTTGAAAGCAGATGTAAAAGAAAAGGTGAATGAACTAAAAGAACAATATGGACAAGTTACTGTTTGTGCGAATCTTCCTTATTATATAACATCACCTGTTCTTTTTAAGATATTTGATATTGGTAATGCAATTCCTTATATTACAGTCATGATGCAGAAAGAAGTTGGTGACCGATTTATCGCAAAGCCAAATAATAGCGAATATGGTGCTTTATCTGTAGAAGGGCAGTATTTATATGATGTCAAAAAACTATTCACTGTTCCAGGTAGAAGCTTTAATCCTTCTCCAAAGGTGGATAGTGTCATTATCCAATTCTCAAGAAAATCAGATGTTGATCTAACAATCAATTTAAATGATTTCTTTGAATTTGTTAGAGCTTGTTTTAAACAAAGAAGAAAAACACTTTATAATAATTTAAAAGAATATTTGAAAGATGCAGAAAAAACAAAACAAGCAATGGAAACAACAAATATTCCACTCGGTGTAAGAGCACAAGAATTGGATGTTGATACATTGAAACGATTATATGAGGCAACTTTATGAAAGAAAGAGCATACGCAAAAATCAATCTATGTCTTGATGTAGCGAGTAGAAGAGATGATGGTTATCATGAATTAAAGATGATCATGGTTCCAATTGATTTTTATGATTTACTAGAAATGAATCCTGCTAGAGAAACAACACTTTCTCTCAATCGAAGCTATCTTCCAGTAAATGACAAAAATACAATCATCAAAGCAATCAACGTCATGAAAGAAAGATACAAATTTGATCTAGGATTTGAATGTATCTTACAAAAACATATTCCAACACGAGCAGGTCTTGCGGGAGGTAGTGCAGATGCTGCAGCTGCGATTCGTATCATCAATCGCATGTTACGCTTGAATATGAGTGAAGAAGATATGATTTCTGTTGGGAAAGAAGTTGGTGCAGATGTTCCTTTTTGTTTGATCAATAAACCAGCATATGTAGAAGGAATTGGAGAAATTATTTCCCCATTTCCATGTATTGCAGACTTTGATGTTTTGTTAGTGAAACCAAAGAAAGGTGTATCCACAAAAGAAGCGTTTGAAATCGTAGATAACACAGAACCATATCATCCAGATTGCCAAAAAATGAAAGATGCACTGATGACTGCGGACTATCAAGGTATTTTAGATGCTTTGGGAAATAGTTTAGAAGATGCAGCCATTCAACTCGTTGAAGATATTCGAAATGTAAAACAAGAACTCACAAATAGAGGGTTTGATGGTGTGTTAATGTCTGGTAGTGGTTCAACTGTTTTTGGCATCACAAGAGATAAAACATTATTAAATGAAACGATGTTGGATCTAAAAGATAAAAAGTATTTTGTTCGTAAAACAAGAATCGTAGATTCAAGAGGGAGATAGAGATGAAAAACGCAATTATTATGGCAGGCGGTAAAGGTACAAGAATGAAATCTGAACTACCAAAAGTATTACATCAGATATTGAATGAACCAATGGCTAAACTTGTGATTGATTCCTTAAAAGAAGCAGGATGCGAAAGAATCGTTACAATTGTTGGCTATCAACATGAACTTGTAGAGAAAGCATTGGAAGGCCGATGTGAATTTGCAGTGCAAGAACCACAACTCGGTACAGGACACGCAGTTATGCAAGCAAAACAACTAGAAAATGAATCTGGTATTACAATTGTGGCTTCAGGTGATTGTCCTTGTGTAAGAAGTGAAACGTATCAAAAGTTATATGAACAATTAGGAGATGCAGATATGGCTGTTTTAACTGCGGTTCCAGATGATAATGGTGCATATGGAAGAATCATTCGTAGAGAAGATGGAACGGTTGAAAAGATTGTTGAATTTAAAGATGCAACGGACGAAGAAAAAGCAGTTAAAGAAATCAATACAGGTATCTATGCATTCAAGAATGAATCTTTATTTGAAGGATTGAAATTGATTAAAAATGATAATGCACAACATGAATACTATTTAACGGATCTAGTAGAAATTTTACAATCCTTAGGCAAGAAAGTGATTGCGATTACTTGTGATGATTGGCGTGAGGTAGAAGGTATTAATGATTGTGTTGCACAAGCAGAAGCTTCTGCATATTTAAGAGATCGAATCAATTTGCATTGGATGGAAGAAGGTGTAACGCTTGTGGATCCAAAGAATACGTATATTGGTCCAAAAGTTACATTTGGTCATGATGTGATTGTACATCCAAATACCTATCTGTATGGAACAACAACAGTCAAGGATCATACAGAAGTAATGCCAGGAACATACGCAGTAGATAAGGCGTTGTAATGTTGTACTTGAAACCGGCAAACTTTAAAGATATCCAAAAAGAATATGATGTGATTACACATCTACCAGAGAATGAAAATGGTTTTACAAATGATCATTCTAATTGCACGTTCGAAGCATTTCAAAATCAGATATTACCTGCAATGATTGATGCATCAAAAGGAATGAACTTAAAACCAGGATTTGTACCTGATACAACTTATTTTTTGTGGGATGATGATGCTATCGTTGGTATATTTCGATGCAGACATTATTTGAATGAATGGTTGAGAAATCATGCAGGACATATTGGTTATTGCGTTTTAAAACCATATCGTGGTCATGGATATGCATCAAAAGGATTACATCTATTATTAGAAGAAATCAAAGACATTGTTAAAGAAGAAGAAATCTATTTGTCATGTCACAAAGATAATATTGCATCTTTAAAAACAATGTTAAAGAATGGTGGATATATTCACCATGAAGATGACGGAGAATATTATGTCAGAATCCAAAAAAGCCAGTAGGCAAGTGCTTGGTAACCCTTGTCTATTGACTTTTTTTTTGTATGAAATTAATATGTGATTAACAACAAGAATTATCGTTTATTGAATCTCTTTCGTTAGTTTAAGTGAGGTGGAGGTTATGAAAAATAAGAGATTTATAATTTTGGCATTATGTTTATTATTGTGCGGTTGTTCTAAAGGAAATGTTATTCATTCTTCAAAAGATGTAAGCATACAAGAAACAACATCTCCTTCTCCAACAACTGAGGTTTCAAAAATTCTAAAAGAAGTACCTTGGCAAACAGTTACAACAAATGGATTCGAGATACAATATTATCAATTTGAATCACTATTTCTTATGGAAGTAGACACAAAAGATTTATCTGAAGTGAGTGAATTAGAAGAACTTAATGGTGTTAATAAGTTGAAAGTACAGTATCTTTTAACATCTGAAAAATATGGGGATTTGTTCGTTTTTGATGTGACAGATAAAGAAAAAGCTTTGTATGGTTGTGAAGTAAAGAAGAATAAAATTTCGGAAATCGAAGTATATACATTAGATGTTACAAAAGATCCAAATCGATTGATGGGATTAACAAAGAAATTATTTTCAATCATTCAAGATGTGATTGTGTTTGATAAAGATTAAAAAAGAACTTTCAGTGTGAAAGTTCTTTTTATAATCATGCTTCAACAGTTTCTTTGTTGGATGCAATAACGAATGGTGTATAGATCAATGTAGAAACGCCAATGATTATGACAAGTTGCCATACAGCACCCATAATATTTCCACCAGATGCTAAGAAACCAAAGATACCTGCAGGTGTTGTCCAAGGTACATCAATAACATATAAAGGACATAAACCAGTAGATTGAACGACATAACCTAAGATAACAGTAGCGAGTGGAGCTAAGAAGAATGGAATACCTAATAATGGGTTCATTACCATTGGGATACCAAAGATAACAGGTTCATTGATATTGAAGATACCACAAGGCAAAGATAGTTTTGCGATTGCTTTATAATCTTCACGTTTTGAGAAAAGCAATATCGCAATCAATAAACCAATTGTAATACCAGCACCAGATGGGTTGAACCAACCAGATACGAATGGACTAGCGATCAAGTTATATCCACTATCAGAAGTATAATAAACGCCAGAAGCGGTAACGCCTGTACCTGCTTGGTATAGTTCTAGGTTTTGTGCCATCATCTTTGTCATGAATGGTGTTACAACAGCACCTAATACATTAGAACCATGAATACCAAACCACCATAGTAGCTGCATCAACATGATAATAACGCAATATCCAGGAAGACCTGTCATAATAGCTTCAACTGGTTTCATGATTGTTGAAATAATATCAAACACTGTTAAGCCAAATAAAGAAGCAATATAACCGATAACGGAAACAATCAAAACTGTAATAATTGTTGGGAATAAAACAGCGAAAGATTGTGATACATTTGGTGGAACAGAATCAGGCAGACTAATTTTTAATTTGCCAGAATCAACAAGTTTCACATATAACAATGTGGCTAAGATACCAACTAATAATGCTACAAATAAACCTGTCGCACTTGTATAAGAAGAAGATACAACAGAAGAAATCGTTACCGTTTCACCACTTTCAGTTGTTGTAGAAGCAGATGTATTCATCAATGTAACGAAAGATGCCAAGGCAACTGCAGGCACTGTCTTGTCGTTTGTATGACCGATATTTTCGGCGTAACGAATCGCAACGAGCACGCAGATAGATACTGCCATGAAGTTCATACATCCATAGTTTGCAGTTGTGAAGATTGGTGTTAATGATTCTAAAAATGATAAACCTGGTACATTCGCTAATGAAATGTAATAAATCAATTCCCCAGTCTTAGGATCTGTTACACCTCCTGTTTGACATACAACATATTGGATCAAAGTACAGAATGCACCCCAAATGACAACAGGCATGTTATCAATAAATGCATCTTTAATAGCTGATAGAACAGCGTTTTGTTGCATCTTCCCTGCTAAAGTGAGAAGACCACTCATGAATTTGTCTTTCATTTTCAATTCCCCTTTCAGAATGAAATAACATTCATGTTGAAAATTTTACATCAAACAATGTAAGAAAATCCACAAAAATTTCATAAAATCAAAATTTTTTTTAAAACTAGCAAAATAAATTCAAGAATTATTAAAATAATCAAAAATTAAATTAGAAATTTAAGATTAAAACCGCATTTTACGAAAAAAGCCGAAATTTCACTTTATACGTTTATTTCTTGTGTAATTTAGTATAATAATAGAAAGATAAAGTCAAAATGACTATAAGAGGAAAAGATGAAGATTGTATTAAAAGACCTAACAAAAGTATTTCAATCTTATGAAAAGAACGCAAAGCCTGTTACTGCTGTGGATCATTTTAGTTTTGAGATTCCTGATGGTGAATTGGTTGCACTTTTAGGACCTAGTGGTTGTGGGAAAAGTACAACATTAAATATGATTTGTGGTTTAGAAGAACCTACAGAAGGGCAAATCTATTTTGGTGATCAAGAAATCACAAATGTTCCTGTTGAAAAAAGAGATGTTGGTATGGTGTTTCAAAGCTATGCTTTATATCCACATTTAACAGTGAAAAAGAATATTTTATTTCCTTTAGAAAATCGAAAAGGAAAAGATAAACTATCAAAAGAAGTTATGGAAGAAAAGGCATTGCATGTTGCTAAATTAGTTCAAATAGAAAATTTGATGGATCGAAAACCATCAGAGCTTTCTGGCGGGCAACAACAACGTGTTGCGATTGCACGCGCATTAGTGAAAGAACCAAAAGTTTTGTTGTTGGATGAACCATTGAGTAATTTGGATGCTCGTTTACGTTTATCAACAAGGGAAGAAATTCGTAGGATTCAAAAAGAGACAGGGATTACAACAGTATTTGTTACTCATGATCAAGAAGAAGCAATGTCTATTTCTGATTTCATGGTTGTGATGAAAGATGGTGTTCTACAACAAATTGATAAACCACAAATGATTTATGATGATCCTAAGAATTTATTTGTTGCGAAGTTTTTAGGGACACCCGCAATCAATGTATTCAATGGTGTTATCAAAGATCATCAATTGTTGATTGGAAATGATTTGATTATGCATGTGAATGTTGATGATCAAAAAGTTGTTGTTGGTATCCGTCCAGAAGGATTTGAGAAAAATGATCAGGGCTGTTTTCTATGTGAATTGAAACGTGTTGAAAAGTTAGGTAGAGATACAAGTATAATTTGTGGACATGATGGGATGCAAGGGGAATATGTACGAATGATTGTTCCTTCTGAAACAAATATTGATACAACTACAGATAAGGTTTCATTTAAGATCAAATCAAATAAATTATTCTTATTTGATGCAGAAAAGGAAGAAAGAATTCCTTTTGAGGAAATGTGATGAAAAAACAAAAGTCGCATGCATGGCTATATTTACTTCCTTCATTAATATTATTAGGGTTATTTATGATTTATCCTTTGTTTGATGTATTGGTGTATTCTTTTCAAGAAGGATATAATTCAGCATCACAAACTTATTTTGGGATTGGTCTATACAATTATTCTTATGTATTACATGATACGTATTTCTTACAGGCTGTGAAAAATACATTCTTATTAGTTATTATCACTGTTCCATTGAGTACGATTCTTGCGTTATTGATTTCATTAGCGTTATCTTCTGTGAAAAAAATAAAAGATTTATACCAAACAATTTATTTCTTACCTTATGTCACAAACACTTTGGCGGTTGGATTGGTATTTATGATTCTATTTAAGAAGACTGCGTATTCGGATGGTTTGATAAATATCTTGATTCAATTCTTTGGAGGAAATAGTGTTGATTTTATAGAAGGACCTTATTGGGCAAAGATGTTAGTGATGTGTATTTATACGATTTGGATCGTTTTACCTTTTAAGATATTAATTCTAACAAGTGCCTTAGCTTCTGTAGATCAAAATCTCTATAAGGCTGCGAAGGTAGATGGTACAAGTTCTTTCCGTACTTTTTGGGAAATTACATTACCAATGATTATGCCAATGATTTCTTATTTGGTGATTACTGGTTTTATTGGTGCTTTTAAAGCTTATAGTGATGAAGTTGCGATCTTTGGAACAAATCTAAACGCAGCGGGTATGAATACGATCGTTGGCTATGTATATGATATGTTGTATGGAAATAGTGGGGGTTATCCTTCTTATGCATCCGCAGCAGCACTGATTTTATTCGCAATCGTATTAACAATTACAGTGATCAATTTATTGATATCGAATAGAGGTGTTTCTCATGAATCATAAATGGAAAAAGATTGGTATTCATGTGTTCTTAGTGATATGGGCAATCATTGTTTTATTTCCATTTTATTGGATGATATTAACATCGTTTAAGAGTTATGGAAGTTACAATGCGGAATATATCCCAAAGTTATATACGTTGTCTCCAACAATCGAAAACTATATTTCTGCTTTCACACAAGTTGATCTTTCAAAGTATTTTTCAAACACATTGATTTTTACTATTTTAACAACAGGAATCATGTTGTTTGTGACAATCTTAGCAGCATACGCTTTTGCGAGATTACAGTTTAAAGGAAAGAATATTGTATTTACATTATTTCTTTCTTTGATGATGATTCCCAATGAATTAGTTGTTATTACAAACTTTGTTACAATCACAAATTGGAATTTAAGAAATACATTTCTTGGATTGATTTTACCTTCTATTACTTCTGTGTTTTATATTTATCTTTTAAAAGAAAACTTTGAACAAGTTCCAGAAGAGTTATATAAAGCAGCAAAAGTAGATGGATTAAGTGATTGGGAATATTTGTGGAAAGTATTATTACCAATTTGTAGACCTACAGTTGTGACAGTAACAATCTTAAAAGTTGTGGAATGTTGGAATAGTTATGTTTGGCCTAGATTGATTACAGATGATGCGAGTTATTATCTTGTGTCCAATGGGATTCAAGAAATTCGTGAAAATGGATTTGGTAGAGAAAATATCCCTGCGATGATGGCTGCAGTAGTAGTGATTTCTGTTCCTTTAATTATCTTATTTATTATCTTTCGTAAGAAAATCATGGAAGGTGTCGCACGAGGAGGAACAAAAGGATGAAGAAAGTAGTAAAACTTTTGTTGTGTGGAATGATGCTACTGATGAGTGGGTGTCATGGTAGTCAAACAGCTTCTCAATTTGTATTGCCTGATTCTTTTGATGAAAGTAAAACCTATGAAATTACTTTTTGGGCAAAGAATGATACTAATAAAAATCAAACTGCGATTTATAAACAAGCCATTACAGATTTTGAATCTTTGTATCCAAACATAAAAGTGAATTTAAAACTCTATACAGATTATTCCAAGATCTACAATGATGTTATAACCAACATTTCAACAAATACTACACCAAATGTATGTATTACATATCCTGATCATATCGCAACTTATCTATCAGGGAATAACACAGTTGTTTCATTAGATGCATTGATGGATGATTCGAAATATGGATTGGGTGGAAATGAAGTGAAATATGAATCTGTTAAGAAAGATGAAATCATTCCAGAATATTTAGAAGAATGTAAATTAAATGATTCTTATTATGCATTGCCGTTCATGCGTTCTAGTGAAGTGGTTTATATCAATGCAGATTATGTACATGAACTAGGATATGAAATACCAGATGTATTAACATGGGATTATATATTTGAAGTGTCAGAAGCAGCAATGCAGAAAAATGAAGATGGAACATATGCATTGAATGGACAAAATGTCATGATTCCATTCATTTATAAGAGCACAGATAATATGATGATCCAAATGTTAAAACAAAAAGGAGCATCTTATTCTAAAAGTGATGGAACGATTGAAATCTTTAATGATGATACAAAAGAAATATTAGGAATGATTGCACAACATGCAGAAACTGGTGCGTTTTCAACATTTAAGATTTCATCTTATCCAGCAAACTTCTTGAATGCAGGCCAATGTGTATTCGCAATTGATTCCACTGCTGGTTCTACATGGATGGGAAGTGATGCACCATTATCTGATATTGCGGAAGAAAATAAAGTCCAATTTCAAACAGAAGTCAGAATGGTTCCACAATTTGATACAGAAAATCCATATATGATATCGCAAGGTCCATCAATTTGTATTTTCAATAAACAAGACTCAAATGAAGTATTAGCTTCTTGGTTGTTTGCACAATATTTGTTAACAAATGATGTACAGATTGGATATGCGGAAACAGAAGGATATGTTCCTGTTACTTCGAAAGCAAGAAATACAAAAGAATATCAGACATATTTAAATAGTGAAGGTATAGATAACGAAGATCATTATTTTGTTAAGATTGAGGCAACAAAAGTATTGTTAGAAAATGTAGAACATACATTTACCACTGCAGTGTTTAATGGATCTGCTTCCTTAAGAGATGCTGCTGGAGCGATGATTGAAGATACAGTTAAAGCAATCCGAAGACATCAAAGTGTAGATGATGCTTTTATAGAAGAAGAATTTTCAAATGTAAATTCATTGTATCGATTAGATCAATTAACAAAACAAACAAATACCAATACACCACTCCCAACAACAGCTAAACTATTATTAATAAGTTTGATTGTTGCTTGGATTGGAATTCTAACCGTTATTATTTCTAGAAAGATTCGTCAGAAAAGGTCTAGAATTAATATAGAAAGTTGAAAAAAGGAGAAGAAAGAAATGAAAAAGATTTTATCAACTGTTCTTACTGTAGCGTCTTTATCCCTCGTAGGATGTGCTACAACAACAAACTCTTCTGCATCTACTAGTGCAACTGCAGAAGCAATTATCGAAGATGGAACAAAGAGTGAAGGTGTTATGACTTATGCAGAATATTGCGATGCTGCAATTGATTCTGAAGTAACAATCGAAGCTTATGTTCAAGCAAAACAAGGTTGGTGGGAAGATAATGGAGTAGGACAAGCAACAGTCTATACACAAGATCAAGATGGTGCTTACTTCTTATATAACTTACCAATGAGTGAAGAAGATTATGACAAGTTAACAGAAGGAACAAAGATTAAAGTTACAGGTTATAAATCTGAATGGAGTGGTGAAGTTGAAATCACAGATGGAACATTTGAAATTGAAGAAGGAAGCTATGTTGCCCAAGCACAAGATGTAACAAGTCTATTAGCTGATGAAGATTCTTTGATCAAACATCAAAATGAAAAAGTAACATTTAAAGGTTTAACAGTTTCCGCAAGCAAAGATGCTGATGGAAAAGAAGTTGCTTATTTATACAACTATGATGGTTCTGGAACACAAGGTGATGATTTATATTTCAATGTTGATCTAGATGGTAAGACTTATACATTTACAGTTGAATCTTATCTTTGTGGAAAAGATACAGATGTATATAAAGCTGTAGAAAACTTAAAAGTAGGAGATACGATTGATTGTGAAGGATTCCTCTATTGGTACAATGGAGTAAATCCACACATCACAAGCGTAACTGTGAAGTAACGGAAAGCATCCATAACGGATGCTTTTTTTGGAACAAAGTTTCAAACTATTTTGTGTATGATAGATTTATGAAAATCGCATTTTTTGATATTGATGGAACACTCATAGATGTTCCAAATGGTTTAGATAAACCAACAAAACAAACTATTTCTACATTGCATAACTTTCAAAAAGAAGGCAATTTGATTTTTGTTGCAACTGCTAGAGGAAAAGTACCACAAGTTATTAAAGATATTGGATTTGATGGTTATATCTGTAATGATGGGCATTACATCATCTATCATGATGAAGTGATTCTAGATGAATTATTTTCAAAGGAACAAGTACATCAACTAAGAGATGCATATAACAAAACAAATGGTAAAGCAATCTTTGATGGGCATGATGGATGCTGGTGTGATTGTATCAATCATCCATTGCAGATCAAACATCGTCAAATGTTCCATGGAACATCCAATCAACCAGAAGGATTGGTTGAAATATTTACAGATGAACAAGTACAGGCAATTAGTTCCTGTGTGATATTTTCTAATAAAGAAGATATGTGGAATTGTTATCACATTTTAGAAAAGGATTTCACAATGATTCCTTATGAAATGGGATTAATTCGCATGGATGTTTATAACAAAGGTTATACAAAAGGAACTGCATGCCAAGCAATGTATCAAAGATTCAATATTTCTTATGAAGATACATATGCTTTTGGAGATGGTGTAAATGATATTGAGATGTTGCAACTTGTAAAACATGGAGTTGCGATGGGAAATGCTTCTGAACAAGTAAAAGATAAAGCATCTTTTATCACTGATACTGTATTAAATGATGGCATTACAAAATACTTTCATAAATGTATTAGAAAAACGAATCATTAGTATTCATTCATTGAATTTGTTCTTTTGATTAAATGTATTACATTAATCATGAAAGAGAGAATAAAATTTATGATTATTACAGATAACGCAAAAAAATATTATGAGAAGATGTTTGGTACAGAATCATCATTCTTAGAAACAGATCCAGAGTTTGCAGAATTGTTTCAAAACTTTGCTTGTGATGAAGTCGTAAATCAAGATGATTTAGATGATCAAACAAGAATGATTGCAATATTAGCTACTTTGCATGGTTGCCAAGGAATCGATGCGTATCGAAAGATGGTAAAAGCTGCTTTGCATTTTGGAGTAACACCAGTAGAAATCAAAGAAATTTCCTATCAAGCAACTGCTTATTTAGGCATTGGTCGTACATTGCCATTCCTTCAAGCAAATAATGAAGTGTTGAAAGAAGAAGGTATTTCTTTGCCGTTAGAACCACAATCTACAACAACAAGAGAAACAAGATTACAAGCTGGTAATCAAGTACAAATTGATATCTTTGGTGAACAAATGAAAGGTTCCTATGAAAAAGGTCTCGAAGAAAGTGCACATATCAACAAGTGGTTAGCAGATAACTGTTTTGGAGATTATTACACAAGAAAAGGTTTAACATATAAGCAAAGAGAAATAATCACGTTTTGTTTCTTGTTAGCACAAGGTGGGTGTGAACCTCAATTAACAGATCATTCTGCAGCGAATATGAAAATAGGAAATGATAAACAATTTCTTATTAAAGTTTTGTCACAATGTATGCCATATATCGGCTATCCAAGAACACTAAATGGATTACGCTGTATTAATGATGCATGTAAGTGAGTTTATCAAAAAAGATAAACTTTTTTGAGGGAATCTTTAAATTTTTGTGAATAGTATATAAAGGAGAGATTTATATAGTATGAAAAAATTTGAAGATTTAGTATTTAGTGACTGTTATATGTTTTCTACGATACTAGAAAACCCAAAAAATCTAGAAATCGCAAAAGGAATCATAGAACTTGCCATCAATCGTAAAGTGAAAGATTTACGTGTTATTTCAACAGAGAAAACGATCCAAAATAAATACCAAGGAAAAGTATCTGTATTGGATGTACTCGCAGAAGGAAGTGATGAATATTTCGATGTAGAGATGCAATTAGAACTTTATTCATATTTCGCAAAAAGAACAAGAATGTATCATTCCAATATGGATGTAAAGATGATCAAAGAAGGAACACCATACGAGAAACTAAAAGAAAGTATTGTCATCTTTATCTGTAGACAAGATTACTTTGGACTAGGACTACCAAGGTATACATTCCGTAGTTATTGTGATGAGAACAAGGAATTGAAATTGGATGAGAAACGAACTACAATCTTCTTGAATCCAAAGAGTAAATGTTCTGAAGCTAAATTAAAAGGATTCTTAGAATTCATAGATTGTAATAAAGCTACAGATACATTCTCACAATTACTAAAAGATACAGTAGAAAAGACCAAAGAAGATGAAACTGTGAGGAAAGACTACATGTTGTTCAAAGAATTTGTAAGAGAAGTAAATCGAGAAGAGAACGAAAAAGAAAATGCCAAGGCAAGAGAAGAAGGCAGACAAGAAGGAAAATCTGAAGGCATTTCAATTGGTTTAGAACAAGGAAAATTAGAAGAAAAAGTGGAATTTGCGACACAAATGTTATTAGAAAATGAACCAATGGATAAGATTGTGAAATATACTGGATTATCAAAAGAAAAAATTAAAAAGTTGAGATAAATAAAAACTGTGGAGAAAGTAATCTCTACAGTTTTTGTTTTGTGGAAGAAATACACTTATTCAATGATGTACTATAGCTATTTAGATATAATAAATGTCGATGGATTTGTAATGATTGAAAAAGAAATTCTATTATGGTAGATTTTGTTTGTAAATGAGAAGAGCTTTCAAGCAAATGAAAACTATATTTGCGGATAAAGAAGATAATTACATGAACAATACGATTACAAATAAAGAAAGTGAAAAACAATTTAAGTTTTAAAGGAACATATTATGAAAAAAATATTTAAATTTCTACTGATTCTTCCATTGCTTATTAGCTGTACAACTTCAAAAGAAATTAAAGAATCTATTGATGTGGAAGATCAATCAGTATATCATCCATTGCCTATCGCAAAATATAAAGATGGATATTATATTCAGAACCTGAATGATAATGCACTTTATTACATTGAAGGTAATCAATTTACATTCATTAATTCTTGCTGTTTTCAGGATGATCAATTTGTGAAAGATAATCAAATTTCATATAAACGTTATGAAAGTTATATTGAGGCTGGAATGGGATTCTATGTTTTGGATGATGCGATATATACTTTGGCAACGTATCGAAATGTAGAAGGTGAAACTTGGTGCTCATTTGTACAGATGTCATTAGATGGAAAGAATTTGAAAGAATTGTTTAAATTGGATTTCCAACCGTATAATCAATTTACGATTCATGAGAATAGGGTATATTTGATTGAAAATACATCAAATATGACAATTCATATTCTTTCGTTATCAGGAAAAGAGTTGAAAACTATCAAAGATACTTATGCAGATAGTTTCTTTATTTCAGCGAATAAAATTTATTTAAGGAATGGAGAAGTAGGACATTTTTCGTATTTAGATGAAAATGATGAAATTGTTAATGTGCCAATTCAAGATCATGAATATGTAGAGATGGTAAACAATAATCATATTTCAACCATTTCTTATACAGATGAAAATACAATGGTTTCTCATTACAGAAACATAGATGATTTAAATGATATTCATTTATTTACAAATGAAATCATTACGTATTTTGATGATGAATATATTTATACATCACAATTATATGGATTGCAGAAATATCGAATTTATGATTTAGATGCTAATTTAATTCAAGAAATTATTCCATCTCAAAGTATTCTTAATGAAGGTGATTTCTCGGTGATTTGTAGAGTTATTAATCATAAGATCATTGCGTTTCATTCAGATGGTCCAATTGAATGTGATTCTAAAACAGGTGCGTGTAGATACGTAATCCAAAGTTGAAATTGATGCGTAGAAATGAAAAAACTGTGGAGAAAGTAATCTCTACAGTTTTTGTTTTGTTGAATAAATACAATATATTCCAGCAAGTAAACCAATGATTGCGCCAACAAATCCAATGTTTGAAGTACCAAGTATATTAACCGTTTGTCCACCAATGAATGAACCTGTTCCAATGCCAAGGTTGAAAATTCCTGAGAAGATCGACATCGCAACAGCACCAGCATTTCCTGCGTGTAAAATCACTTCTGATTGACAAGCAACATTGAAAGCTGTTGATGTTAATCCCCAATAAGCACATACAAGTAATAATGTGAATAAGGAAATTGTAGATGGCTTTAATAGAACTAATACGATAGCGATATTCATTGTCATAATACGTAAGAATTGAATTCTATTTTTCCCATAAAACTTAGAAAATAAAATACTTCCGCAAATACCAGCAACTCCAAACAAAGATAGTGCCAATGTGATCCAAGTATTACTTAAATTCGCTACAGAGGACATAAAAGGTTCGATATAGCTATAAGCAGTATAGTAACCTGTCGCAAACAAGAAAGAAATTACATAAATAGAAACTAAAGAATGATTTTTGAATAGAATAGGAAGATGATTGACTTTAAATGGTTCAGGTTTATCTAATGTTGGAAATACAAACCATTGAAAGATCAATAACGCAATCGCAATGATTCCAACTAACGTGAATGTCATTCTCCACCCAACATATAAACCAACAATTCTACCAAGGGGTAAACCAAATATCATCGCAACAGAAGTGCCAGTAACAATCATACTCATCGCAAAATCACGATGTTCTTCATCAACTAATTTCACAGCGATGACACTTGCAACTGACCAAAATATCGCATGCCCACAAGCTACCAAAACTCTAGAAAGAATTAACATCATAAAGCTTGTTGAAATTCCACTCAATATTTGACCTAAGGCAAATATGGCGAGTGTAACAATTAATATTGGTTTAAAAGAATACTTTGATATCGCAATCATTAATGGTAAAGATAAAATCATAACTGCCCAAGAATAAACTGTAATCATGATTCCTGCGTTTGCTTCTGAAATAGAAAAAGTGTTCGCAATGGATGTCAATAAACCAATAGGCATAAATTCAGATGTATTAAAGATAAATGCTGCAATCGTCATACCAATTAATGGTAACCATTCTTTTAAAGTTAACTTCTTCATATGTTTCCCCTTTGTTTCTTAGAACGTGGAATATTATATAACTTGGAAAATAAAATTGTGTTAAGAAATTTGAAAATATTTGTTACTATTCACCGAAATAAGAAATAAAGAGAACGGGTAAATGGTTTTTATGAAC
>CAVJMM010000037.1:0-21202 GCA_963650865.1 Eubacterium sp. AM49-13BH
TCTTAGAACCATTTACTAGAGAACTTCCTATGGAATACGCTGTAGAATTAAACCAGTTAATGAAAATTGATTTTACAAATTCAATTGGTTAAAACACTGTAAAAACTACAGTGTTTTTTATATGATAGATGCATGAATAAAGTAGAAGCTAGAAAATATGGTCAAAAACAACGAGCATTGATTTTAAAAGAAGATCAAATATTACGTTCTCATCAAATAACAAATCAAGTAAATTCCCTTATCAAACCAAATCAATGCATTGGATGTTATGTATCTATCAATGATGAAGTAGATACAAAAGAAATCATTGATTATTGTTTTAGAAACCAAATAAAAATTTTTGTTCCTAAAGTAGTAAGGAATACATTAGAATTTTTTATCATTCATGATTGGAATGATTTAGAAGAAGGTTCTTTCCATGTTTTAGAACCTAAAACAAATGAAAAGATAGAAATCAAAGATATCGATATAATGTTTGTTCCATTATCTGCATTTGATTCTAATTTTAATCGTTGTGGTTATGGGAAAGGATATTATGATTCTATTTTAAAACAATGTTCTTTAAAAATAGGTCTTGCTTTTAAAGAACAAAAAGTTGATGAAATTGATGCAGAGACATTTGATATTTCGTTAGATGATGTGATTGTTGGGTAGCTTTGATAGCAATTATTTGAGTGAAATAAGAATCATCAAATAATGATTCTTGAAAACATTTGATTTTCCTGTTGTGGTGGAAGGGGATACAAGTTTTGATAGTCTTGGTAGAATTGATTCAAAAGTTGTAGTTCTTCCAATCCAAAGAATTTAGAGAGAATTTCCGTTTTTTTGCTTAATTTGCGCTTTTTTTAATAATTGTGTACAATGATTGAGTTCACGTAAAAGAAAAGGAGGACAAGTATGAAGAAAAAGTTTATTAAATTTATTCCAGTAACAGCTCTTGTTCTCTATCTATCAGGATTACAATTAGATGCAAGTGGTAACTTTACATTTGGGAATACAATGTCATACACAAGTGATGCAGATGCAGAATTTACTAATCTTGTTGATACAGAAAAACAAACAATGTATTTGAAGTCAGACACGAATGTTTTATCGGATGAAAGTAGTGTTTCTTCCACAATTGAAACGGATGGGAAGGGTACACAAGTACAACTTATCAGTGCGAGTGGAGAGCTTTGTAAGATCATTACACCAAGTGGTAAAGTTGGATATGTAAAAGTAGATAAGTTAACTAGCAATGTTGAAACAATCTTCAATGATGTTGATGAAACAAAATACGCAAGTGATGATTTAGAAGTTAAACAATTACCACAAAGTGAATCAACAACATTGCTAACAAAGTCAACAGATGATGAAATTCATGTCATTGGTACAAATGATTATGATTATTATGAAGTGGAAACAGATGGTGTGATTGGTTATGTATTAAAAGACCAATTAAAAGATGAAAGAACACCTGCACCTGTAGTTTCTTATGAAGATTATTCTGCGGTATTTGCGAGTATGGGTTCAACTGGTACTTTAACAAAAGCAAGTGGTGTAAATTATTATGGTGGTAGAAGAGAAACTTATTATTCATCCAATGTTTTATATCATTATTTAACACCTACTTGGACGTTAGATTCTGAAGGGTTTTATAGAGATGGTGACTACTATGTTGTAGCGGCAAGTGATATGCCACAAGGAACAACATTCTCATGTTCTAAGGGTGCTTGTATTGTATTGGATACAGGTTGTCCAGCTGGAACAACAGATTATTATGTAGCATGGTAATGGACTGGTGACAGTCCATTTTCAAAAGGTATGAATATGGAAGATAAACATAAGATAGAAGAAGATGATTTTTTGGATTTTTCAGAAATCAAAGAAGAAATAAAAGACGGTCCAAGTGAAGAAGAATTCACGAAGGCAATCGATGCGATGAGTGAAACAGATCGTGATATTTTTGAAGATACTGGAATCATTCATATTGATCGTGATATGCCTGCGGAAACACAAGCAATGCATGTCATTCATCTACAAAGACAAAATGCAAAAAGAAAAAATAAGATTATAAAATTGATTGTTTTGTTTATGTTATTTGGTTTGATTGTAGCGATTGCTGGAATCTATTTGAAAAACACTACAAAAGTAACACCACAAAAAGTGGCAGATAGTACGGTAGAAGAAGAGTCGTTACTTGCAATCAATGAAACAACATTTCCAGATACGATTTTTAGAAGCTATGTATTAAAGAATTTTGATACTAATGGGGATGGTTCTTTATCTACAGAAGAAAGAAATTCTGTGATTGCGATCATTGCTCCAGAAGATAGTGCACTAGCAAGCTTGCAAGGAATTGAAAATTTTCCTCTTTTACAAAGCTTAACATTTTTGAATACAGGTGTAACAGAAGTAGATTTATCATCTAACAAGAAATTAACATTTATTGATTGTTCTTCTTCGCCTGTAACAAATATCGTATTACCAGATGATACAAAATTATCATGTGAATTTACACAAGAAGGTACATACACAACTTGTAAGATTAATGAATGAGGCATTTCACGCCTCATTTTACATAGATTTAACAAAAACTTTAATGAATCAAGATAGAAGAAGAATGTTGAACAATTTAACATATTTTTAACAAAGAGGGAAAAAATATGAATGAAAATGTAAAGATATTCTTTGGATTGATTGGTGGATTAGCTTTATTTCTATATGGCATGAATAGCATGTCTGATGCTTTACAAAAAACAGCAGGCGAAAAGATGAAAAAGATACTTGGTTTTTTAACAAAGAATCCTATCATGGGAGCCTTAGCTGGTGCATTAGTAACTGCTGTATTGCAATCTTCATCCGCAACAACGGTTATGACGATTGGATTTGTTTCTGCAGGTCTCATGTCATTACCACAAGCAATTTCTGTTATTTTTGGGGCAAACATTGGTACAACAATGACTGCACAATTAATGGCGTTTAAGATTACAGATTATATTTATCCAATTATTTTTATTGGATTTATGATGAATTTTGCATCCAAGAATGAAAGAGTTAAAAATATTGGTTTAGCAATCTTCTCATTTGGTTTATTGTTTGAAGGTATTGAAATCATGGGGACTGTCATGAAGCCTTTAGCTACAAGTCCTTTCTTTTTAGAAATGATGGATAAAGTAAAAGATATTCCAGTACTTGGATTGTTATTAGGTGCAGGTATGACATTAGTTGTACAAAGTTCTTCTGCAACTATTGCAGTCTTACAAAACTTTGCTTCTCAAGTAGGTGCAGATGGCGTGCATAGTGTGATTGGCTTAGCTGGTGCGATTCCAATTCTTTTAGGGGATAATATTGGGACAACGATTACTGCATTATTAGCTTCGATTGGTCAAAGTAAAAACGCAAAAAGAACTGCGATTTCTCATAGTATTTTTAATATCACAGGAAGTATTGTCTTTATGATGATCATTCCGTTATTTACAAAAATCGTTACTTTTATTTCTCCAAAAGGAAATGAAGTTGATGTGATTTCTAGACAAATTGCCAATGCACATACTTTGTTCAATGTAGCTTGTACACTTGTTTGGTTACCGCTCATCGGTGTTATGGTCAAAATCGTAACAACGATCATTCCTGATGGAAAAGAACAAGTTCCTACAGCAGGGCAAACACAATATTTGGATGAACATGTGATGGATCAACCAATGGTTGCGATGTATTTGGTTTCTGAAGAAAGTGTTCGTTTAGGTCAGAGTACAGTAGAAGTATTAGAAAACTTAAAGAGTGCTTTGCAACATGGGAAAGATTCTGAAGAATATAAAGAATTTCATCATAAAAGAAAACAAATTCATGATCTACAAGCACAAATTGCAGATTATATAACAAAGATGTTTTCCAATGGTAATATCACAGAACAACAAGCAGAACAATTAGCTGGATATTTATATGTAACAAACAACTTAGAAAGAATTTCAGATCGTTGTAGAGATATTGATCACATCTTAAAAGAAACACATGCAGCAAATAAATCTTTCTCTCTGATTGCAAGTGAACAAATGGATAATACAGTAGATCGTGTTACAGATCTATTAAAGAAAGCAATGAATGCAATTCAAACTGGTGATAGAGATAGCGCAAAAGAAGTAATCATGATTCGTAATGTATTAAGAAACGAAGAAAGAAAGTATCACAAACAACACTTAGAAAGAGTAAAAAGTAAAGAATGTGATCCTAGCTTACAAGTCAGTTATTCAACTTTATTAGATAATTTAGAAAGAATGGCTGATGCTTGTGCATGTATCGCAGAAGAAGCAAAAGATCATATTCAATTATTACAACTAGATCCTGATCATTCTTCTACTAATGTACAAACACAAACAGCATGAATTAAGAAGCCAAAGTGAGTTGATTTTGGCTTTTTTTTTGATATCTATTATTTTTGTCCTAATTCTTTTGCTTTATGAATGCATTTTTCATTCGCATTATGAATGATATCTTGCATGTTATCTTTTTTTAATGATTGAATTGCTTCAATGGTAGTTCCACCTTTAGAACATACTTCCTTCATAAATTCATCGAGTGGTTTATTTGCTTCTTTTTGTAGTAACTTTCCAGAACCAATGACAGTCTGTACAAGTAATGCACGAGCGACATCTTCATCGATTCCTCTTTGTTTTGCGTCTTCAATCAAACACTGTACAAAGTAATATACATATGCAGGTGTAGAACCATGTACGGCAACAATATCATCCATTTGACTTTCTAAGATTGTTTTTGTTACACCCATAGAAGAAAAGAGTTGAAATACAAAATCATAGTCATCTGCTTTACAGTTATCTGATTTACATAGTGCTGTTGAACCTTCATTGATTTGTAAAGGTGTATTTGGCATTGCACGAATGATAGGTGCGTTATTTAATTTTGCTTGTAAGTAAGCTATAGAAATACCTGTTACAATCGATAAAATTGTATTGATATTACAATCTTTGATTTGGTCTAAAACTGTATCTACTTGTTGTGGTCTGACCGCAATCAATACGATATGGGATTGATCTACTAATTCATGAATGTCAGTTAAATAATTGTATCCTTCAATAAAACTATCTTGTTTTGCATGGTCTGAAGGATCATAAACAGCGATATTGTAACGTTCGATATATTCTTTTCGAACTGCACCTTTGGCTATGGCACTGCCCATATTTCCAAGTCCAATGATTCCGAGCGTATATTTTCTAGTAATCTTCATAAATTCATCACCTCAATCTATAAATATTTTATCTCATAAAATTGTTAATGGTATCCTATTGATTAAATTCCATGTAAAATAATAGGCATGTATATCATTTCTGTTTGGATTGAACATCCGATTCGTACATTAGATCAAACATTTACGTATCTATCTGATTGTGAAATAAAGCAGGGCTGTAGAGTCTCTGTTCCTTTTGGCAAGAAACAGTTAACTGGATTTACAGAAGATTGTTGTTATACAGATGAAACAGAACAACAAATCAATGAACGTTTCAAAATCAACGTGAAATATATTACTTCTATCATTGATGAAGAACCATTATTAAATGATGAATTACATGATCTTGCGTTATGGATGAAAGAAACAACATTATCTACAACAATATCATGTTTTCAAGCGATGTTACCATCAATCATCAAACCAAAAGGAAAACTAAAAACTGCAAGTGTAGAAAAATGGGTCAAACTAACAAATGTAGAAGTTTCATTGACACCAAAACAATTAGAAGTATATCAATATGTACAACAACAAGGTGAAGTGAAATATTCTGATTTAAGAAAACAATTTAAAACAATTCCACATACACTCGTAGAAAAAGGTGTCTTTGTTCTTTATGAGAAAGAAAGAGATGGCGAAATCATCACAAATGATTTGATGCAACAACCATATCCTTTACATGATTCTCAAAAGAAGGCAATGCAACAAATTGAAGAAAGTGATGACGCTGTATTTTTGTTGCATGGTGTCACTGGATCAGGAAAAACAGAAGTGTATTTACAATTAGCGAATGCACAATTACAACAAGGAAAACAAGTATTAATATTAGTGCCTGAAATTGCGTTGACACCACAAATGATTGAACGTGTTTCTGCACGTTTTTCCAATGCACTAGCGATTTATCATTCGGGGTTAAATCCACAACAAAAATATGAACAATGGAAACTAGTTCGTAGTGGAGAAGCAAGGATCGTTGTAGGTACACGAAGTTCTGTCTTTTTGCCTTTTCAAAATCTTGGTTTGATTGTCATGGATGAAGAACATGATGGTTCTTATAAACAAGATGTACAACCTTGTTATCATGCACGTGATATTGCCATCCAAAGAGGGAAATATCATCACTGTAAAGTTATATTAGGTTCCGCAACACCATCCTTAGATAGTTATGCTAGAGCGTTACGTAATGTTTATCATTTGGTTGAAATGAAAGAAAGAATCAATGAAACACTTCCAAATATCAATATCGTTGAAATGAGAACCGCCATCCAAAATGGTGAATCCTTTATTTTATCGAATACTTTAAAAGAAAAAATGAATGAACAATTATCGCAAAAGAAACAAGTGATTCTTCTTTTGAATCGTAGAGGTTTTCATACACAATTACGTTGTAAGTCATGTAATGAAGTGATTCGTTGCCCACATTGTGATCTAGCGATGAGCTATCATCGTCAAATTAAAAAAATGAAATGTCATACATGTGGAACAGAAATCTATGTACCAAGAGTTTGCCCTCATTGTGGTAGTAGAGAAGGTTTTACAACATTTGGTTATGGAACAGAACGATTAGAACAAGAAGTAAAAGAAACATTTCCACAATATCATGTATTAAGAATGGATGCTGATACGACATCAAGGAAAGACTCTCATGCGAAGATCTTAAAAGCTTTTGGAAATCATGAAGCGGATATTTTATTGGGAACACAAATGATTGCCAAAGGTCTAGATTTTCCTGATGTAACGTTAGTTGGTATTTTGAATGGTGATGAAGGATTAAATCGTACAGATTTTAGAAGTGCAGAAATGACATTTGATTTATTGATGCAGGCAAGTGGTAGAAGTGGAAGAGCAGATTCAAATGGCGAAGTTGTTTTACAAGTATTTGATGCAAATCAATTTGTGATTCAATGTGTACAAAGACAAGATTATATTCATTTCTTTCAAAATGAAATGAATTTTAGAAAAGCAGGACAATATCCACCATATACATATTTAATATCGATTACGGTTTCTAGTACGAATCAATCCAAAGTGGATTCTACATCATTCATGATCAAGAATTCTTTGTTTGGTAATTTTAAAGTGATTGGTGTAGTCGCTTTATTGAAAATCAAAGATCATTATCGTAGTCGTATTATTTTAAAAGGAAAGAATCTAGATGAGATGCGACATTCCATTCAAACAGTACTTATGAATGAAGAATTAGATTTGAATGCGATTAAAATAGATGTCAATCCTATGATTTTAGATTAAGAGGTTTTATGAATACAAGAAAAGAAGCTTTAGATATTTTATACCAAGTATTTTCAAAAGAAGGTTATGCTTCTTTAATCATGCGTGAAAAGAAAGATATCGATGCAATCCATATGCCATATATTTCGAATGTTGTTTACGGTGTGATTCGCAATTATCGTTACTTAGAATATCAATGGAGATCTTACGCAAAAAGAACAAAACTCAAAACTGCTTTAACAATTGATTTGGCAATCTATGAACTATTTTTTATGCATGGTCAAGATTATGCGATTGTTAATGAAGCAGTTAATTTAGTTAGAGAAAATGAAAAGAAATTTGTGAACGCAATCTTAAGAAAAGTCATTCAAAAAGGAAAAAAAGATAGTGAAGATACTTGTATTCAATATTCACATCCTGATTGGATTTATACAATGTGGAAAGCACATTATGGAAAAGAGATTGCTGATCAGATTTTAGTTGCAGATCAAAAAATTCCAAAAGTTTATGGAAGAATCAATCCATTAAAGTGCACAAAAGAAGAACTATTAAAAGATGAACATTTTTCATTTTTAGATGATATTTTCTTTATGAGTGATCAACCAATTCAAAAAACAGAAGCTTTTCAACAAGGAAAAGTATTGATTCAAAATCCTTCTTCTTTTGAACCTGTCAAAGCTTTAGATTTAAAAGATGATATGAGAGTATTAGATACGTGTGCTTCTCCAGGTACAAAAACACAGATGATTTCTAGTTTGATGCATAATACAGGAGAAGTAATTGCTTGTGATCTTTATGAACAAAGATGTCATTTGATTGATGCATTAATGGAAAGATGTGGAAATACAAATGTAAAAACAATGGCAAATGATGCAACAAAAGAATCCTTTAAACAAGAAAGTTTTGATCGTATTCTTTGTGATGTACCTTGTTCTGGATTAGGTGATTTAACACATAAACCAGAAATTAAGTGGCATTTAAAACCAGAAAATATTGATGAAATTATTCAAATACAAAAGAATATCTTATCTACATCTTCTACATATTTGAAAAAAGGTGGCATTTTAGTATATTCAACATGTACTTTAAATAAGAAAGAAAATTCTATGCAAATACAGAATTTTTTAAAACAACATCCTGATTTTCAATTGATTACAGAAAAAACGATTTTTCCATTTGAAGAAAATCGTGATGGATTTTATTATGCAAAGTTAGAAAAAATGCTTTGATATGGTAGAATAATAGGCGTATGAAGACAATATATGATTTAACTTATGAACAAATGCAAGAAATGTTGGTTGCACATGGGCAAAAACCATATCGTGCAAAACAAATGTTTTCTTGGCTCTATAGAAAAAGAGTAAATAGTTTTGATGAAATGACAGATTTACCAAAATCTTTCATCGAACAATTAAAACAAGAATATTCCATTGAACCACTCAAAGAGATTCAAAGACAAGTATCCAAAGATGGAACAATCAAGTTTCTAGCAGAATTAAAGGATGGATCAAGTGTGGAACTTGTATTAATGCATTTCCATTTTGGTGATTCTCTTTGTGTTACTTCTCAAGTTGGATGTAATATGGGCTGTTCTTTTTGTGCATCTGGTTTATTGAAAAAACAGAGAGATTTAACGGCTGGAGAAATTGTTGGAGAAGTGATGTTCGTTCAAAAACAATTGGATCTAGAAGGTAGAAGAGTCGATAACATTGTTGTGATGGGAACAGGAGAACCATTTGATAACTATACAAATGTAATGAATTTCTGTTCTATTGTAAATTCTGATCTTGGTCTAGCAATTGGTGCAAGACATATTACGATTTCTACTTGTGGAATTGTTCCAAAGATCAATGAATTTACGGAGGGACATTATCAATACAATCTTGCGATTTCTTTACATGCACCAACAGATGAATTACGTAGAAAATTGATGCCAATTGATCAAGCATATCCTTTAGATCAATTAATGGAAGCTTTAAAAAATTACAGTGAAAAGAATCATCGTCGATTAACATTTGAATATATCTTATTACATGATGTCAATGATACAGATGAAATGGCAATTACTTTAGCGAATCTAGTAAGAGGAATGAATGCTTATATTAATTTAATTCCTTATAATCAAGTTGATGAAAATGGATATATTGGTGTAGATGATAAGAAAGCTTTACATTTCTATGATGTATTGATGAGACATGGTGTGAAAGCAACTTTACGTCAAAAACATGGAGACGATATTGATGCAGCATGTGGACAATTACGTGCAAAACATGAAAGGACCAAGCAATCTTCATGAAATACTACGGAATAACAGATAAAGGTCTTGTTAGAAAGAACAATCAGGATTCTTATGTCATTGCGACAAATGCGTCGAATGACATTTTTGCGATTGTTGCGGATGGGATTGGTGGAAATTTTGGTGGTGATATTGCTTCTAGAATGACGGTTCGTTTCTTTTCAAAAGTCTTTTCTGAAACTGAAAAGTTTACAAATGAAGCGGAAGCAAGAAAATGGATTACATCTGCCATCAATGCGTGTAATCAACAAATCTTTGAATATGGACAAACACATGATAATTTAAAAGGTATGGGTACGACTTTTTGTGGCGCAATGTTTACTTCATTTGGTGTGATGATTGTGAATATTGGAGATTCAAGAGCTTATGGTTGGTTTGATAACGGAAGCTTTAGACAGTTAACGACAGACCATTCTCTTGTAAATGATATGTTAATGCATGGAGAATTAACACCAGAACAAGCAAAAACATATCCAAAAAAAAATGTACTCACAAATGCATTAGGTGTTTGGGAAAGTGTCAGAGCGGATATTGATCTACATACAGAAAGTTTAAATGGATTATTACTTTGTTCAGATGGATTACATGGATATGTAGAAGAAGATAAAATTCGTTCTGTTATTTTAGATAATTATTTAGATCCTTCTTTACGTGCAAGAAAATTAATGAAATGTGCATTAGATGAAGGTGGTTTTGATAATGTGACAGTGATATTGATTGAAATGGATGGTGAGAAATCATGACAGGAAATCGTAAGAATGTAATTGCGGATCGTTATGAAGTTGTATCTCACATTGGACAAGGTGGAATGGCCGATGTCTTTTTAGCAGTTGATACGATTCTCAATCGTCAAGTCGCAATCAAAATATTAAGAGCAGATCTATCTACAGATACGATCAGTATTTTACGTTTTGAAAGAGAAGCGCAAGCTGCAGCAGCTCTTGCACATCCTAATATTGTAGAAATCTATGATGTTGGTGATTATAAAGGACATCATTATATTGTCATGGAATATGTTTCTGGAAAGACTTTAAAACAAGTGATTCGTTCTAGAGGACCACTTGTCAATGAAGAAGCAGTAGATATCATGAAACAACTTTGTAGTGCAGTCAGTGAAGCACATAGTAGAGGCATCATTCATAGAGATATCAAACCACAAAATGTCATTGTCAAAGCAGATGGTTCTGTGAAAATATTGGATTTTGGTATCGCTACTGCAAAAGGAAGCATGCAATTGACACAAGCAAACAACGTCATGGGATCTGTTCATTATCTTGCACCAGAACTTGCAAAGGGGGAACCTGCTTCTCCGCAATCTGACATTTATGCGCTAGGTATTGTCTTATATGAAATGCTTGCTGGGGATGTTCCTTTCAAAGCAGATCAAGCAGTTCAGATTGCATTAAAGCATATGCGAGAAGCAATGCCTGATGTTCGTGCAATGAACGCATCTGTTCCTCAAAGCGTTGCGAATATCATTACACGTGCAACTGCGAAAGATCCAAAGAATCGTTATCGTTCTACAAAAGAAATGTTCCAAGATGTTTCAACTTGTTTAAGAGCAGAGCGTTTAAATGAAAGAAAGCTCGTGATTCAAGAAGATCTTTCAAAATCAAAGAAAGAAACAAAAGTAGAACATGCACAACCAATCTCACAACGTACTTCACATCATAAAACAGATGCATATACAAAAGAAGAGCGAAAAAAGAATAAAAAGAAAACAAAACTTGTGATTGGTATCTTTTCTGCAGTGGTAGTAGTAGGCGTGCTTGCGGCATTGTTATTTAACTTTTTACCACATAAAACAACAGTTCCAGATATTGCTGGAATGAGTTTAGATCAAGCAAAGCAAGAATTAAAAAAGAATGATTTATCATTAGATGAATCGAATATCACATACGAATTGACCGATGGAGTTGATGAAGGCACAATCGTTTCTACAGATCCTGAAAGTGGAACAGAAGTAGAAAGTGGAACAGCAATCAAAGTGACTGCTTCTTCTGGTGTTGGTGTTACATGTGAAAATTATGTTGGTAGAAATATCACGGAAGTTAAAAAAGAAATCAGTGAAAAATATCCAAACATGAATGTGAATATCGTATCAGAAGATTCTTTACAAGATGGTGGTACAATCATTCGCCAAGAAAAGCTTGAAGCTGGTACATTGTTTAATCCAGATAAACCAAATGAAATCACACTTGTTTATGCAACATATCCTACAATCACAATTCCGGAAGATATCATTGGAATGGATATTCAAAGTGCACAAAAAGAATTAGAAAGTATGGGTGCAGTTGTTAGAACAAGTAATCGTGATACAACACAAATGAGTCAAGAAGAATTAGATAGTTTAGTTGCAGGTGTTGTTATTTCTACAGATCCTGCATCTGGAACTTCTTATACACAGAAAGAAAGTAATTTTATTACACTTTATTATTATTGATATGCAAGCAAGAATTATTAAAATCGTTTCCAAAGATTATACTTTGATGGATGAAAATAAAAATATTTTAAATGGCATTTTAACAGGAAAGATTCGAAAGCAAGTAACTCCAGTTACAGGGGATATCGTAGAATGCAAAGAGTCAGATGGAATTTATACCATTGAAAAAATCTTACCAAGAAAGAATTCTATGATACGTCCAGCTGTTGCGAACGTAGATCAAGTTCTTATTGTCATGTCTGTAAAAGATCCTGATTTTTCGACGGCTTTGATTGATCGATTATCTGTGTTGATTCAAGCAAGTGGAATTACACCACTATTAATTATCACAAAGTGTGATTTTGGAATAGATGATGAATGTGAAAAACGTATCCAAGAATATGAAAATGGACAAATGAAAGTCATTCGTACCGCAAAAGGAAATCTCAATCCTGAAATTGCGGCATGTTTAAAAGATAAGATTTCTGTTTTAACAGGACAATCTGGTGCTGGAAAAAGTACATTGTTAAATCAATTGGATCCTACATTTCATTTAGCGACACAAGAAATTTCTAAAGCGCTTGGTAGAGGAAAACATACAACACGTCACAATGAGTTACATGAAGTTGCAGGAGGACTTGTTGCGGATACACCAGGATTTTCTTCGCTTGATTTTTCTCATATCAATGCAGATGAATTAGGAAATTATGTTCCTGATTTTAAACCATATTTAGGTGGTTGTAGATTCAATGATTGTATTCACGAAAATGAACCAGATTGTGCAATCAAACAAGCAGTAGAAGATGGACACATTTCAAAAGAAAGATATAAGAATTATCTACAAGTATTACAGATGATTCATGACAGAAGGGAGAAATATTAATGATTATTGCGCCAAGTGTATTATCGCTAAATTATTGTGATACAAAACAACAAATTGAAGAATTAAATCATAGTGGAGCAGAATGGATGCATTATGATGTGATGGATGGTAATTTTGTTCCAAATCTATCATTTGGACCAGATATTTTAAAAGCATTTTGTAAGATTTCTCCATTATTTAAAGATGTTCATTTAATGGTAAATGATCCTGTTTATTATGCAGATGTTTTTATGGATGCTGGTGCACAATTGATTACATTTCATTATGAAGCTTTACAAGAAGAACAAATCTTACCTTTGATTCATAAAATTCATGAAAGAAATGTACAAGTTGGTATTTCAATTAAGCCAGATACACCAGTAGAAGTATTAGAACCATATATTCCATATGTTGATTTAATATTGATTATGTCTGTAGAACCAGGTTTTGGTGGACAAAAATTCAGAGAGAATGCACCAGAAAAAATCAGAAATGTTAAACAATTGATTGCCAAACAATCTCATCCAGTACTTGTTGAAGTGGATGGTGGCATCAATGCAGATACTGCAAAATTATGCGTAGATGCAGGTGTAGATGTATTGGTTGCTGGAAGTTATGTTTTTAAAAATGATATCCAGAAAGCTGTGCACTCTTTATGCGAGTAAATATTGTATTAAAGTTAGCTGAACAAGTTCCAATGATGGCTTGTGATTATATTGGAGCAGACAAGGGAGCATTGACTTTAAGCAAACAAAATATACAAATGATTGCCGCAATCGGTGATTTTGATTCCGTTGAAAAAAATGATCTTGATGAGATACGAGTGCATAGTGAAGAGATGATTTGTTTGAATCCAATTAAAGATGATTCAGATTCTGAAGCTGCATTAAAATATGCGCTTGATAAAGGATATGATGAAATTGCAATGTATGGTGCTTTTGGTGGTAGGATGGATCATTCATACTACAATATCAGACTTGCTTTTCTATATCCAAATTGTTTGACTTTATATGATCCTTATAACAAAGTCTATGCATTAAAAAAAGGAATCTATCATATTCATAAAGAAGATTATCCTTATATATCTTTTTTTACGGATTCTAAGGCAAAGGTCACATTAGAAGGATTTGAATATTCATTAGAGCATTATGAAATGGATCCAACAACAATTTTTACTTTATCGAATTCTATTTTGAAGGAAGAAGCAATCTTAACAATAGAAGAGGGGGTTCTTCTTGTATTACAAACAAAAGATAAACAATAAAAAAAGATTCCGTTAGGAATCTCTTTTTATTCGATTAAGCATTTACTGCTTTAGCGGACTTGGACTTGAGTGTCTTAAGTGCACGAGCAGAAATTTTAACTGTCTGTGGCTTACCATCGACAATCATGTGTACTTTTTGTAAATTCACATTCCACTTACGTCTTGTAGCACGTAATGAATGAGAACGATTATTACCACTTAATGCTTTTTTACCGGAAACGGCACAAACTCTTGACATACATACCCTCCTTCGTTCACAATTGCTCAAGTAGAATAACACGCTTTAAGTATTTTTGCAATAAGATATTTTGAAAATATCTTGCGGTTTTACCTATTTTTAAATTGCAAATTATGTTACAATTTTTTTGTGTGTTTATGGATGAAAGGAGTTCTTCATGAGCGATAAACAAATTTTTGCAAGCGTAGAAGTAGCAGACCATGAGGTTCGCCTGGTCGTTGGAGAATTTTTTAATACTCGCTTTAATATTATAAAAGTAGAAAGAATCCCATGTTATGGATTAACTTACAATGAAGTAATCAATGGTGATGAGATTTCAAATGCATTGAGAAAAGCGGCAAGTAGTACGAAACGTACAATTGGTGCAGAGATTAAAAAAGTCATTCTAGCAATCCCTTCTCATAGGTTAAAAAAATATTCCTTACGTTCTACAGTGGATGTTTCTGGTATTGATGGTGTCATTACGATTCAAGATGTTAGAAATGCAATTCATAAAGCAGAAACTGTGAATATTGGAAAAGAATATGCTTTGATACAAACAGTTCCAGTAAAGTACATTGTAAATGGAATTGCGACAAGACGTATTCCATTAGGAGAAAAATGTACACAATTATCAATTGATGTTGATTTGTTGTGTGCAGATCGTAAACTCTCTTATGATTTAGTAGGTTTTGTTGAAAAAGCAGGATTACAAGTATTAGACATTTTCCCAGATGTTTACGCAATAGGAAAAGAAGCTGCTTTATTTGAACAAGCAGTTGAAAAACAAGTTGTTGTATTGAAATTAGAAAGAGAATCAACAGTTCTTGCATTATTTAGAAAAGGGAAACTTGCAACGGCAGCAATTATTCCTGTAGGACTTGGCTATATGGTTTCTAACTGTGTGGATCAATATGGTATTAAGACAAATGATGCAGTTGAATTAATGAAATATAGTGTTCGTTTTAACCAAAGTGCTTACACAAATAATCCTGTTCATATTTGGAGTCAGGATGGTGAAACAAAGACGATTACAGAAAAGCAATTTATGGATTCTGTACAAGAAAATGTATCAAAATGGGTGAAATCCATATATGATTGTTGTCAGGGCATCTTGCAAGCTGGGCAAACAACTGTTATGATTACAGGCGAAGGTGGCGAAACTGAAGGCCTTTCTGAGCTCGTTTCTAAGAAATTAGGATGCAATGTAAAGTGTTATATTCCTGATACTTTGGGCGGTAGAAATGCTGGTTTAACAGCTACGCTTGGATTATTCTATGCATATCAAGATAAACTTCCTATTTCAGGATATATAGAAGATAGTTTAGATATGGATGCATTTAAGAAATCCGTAAGTTATCGTGAGAAAAAAACAGAAACTGAAACAAAAGAAGATACTTTAACAAGTAAATTAAAGGGCTTATTCTTTGAGGATAAGAAGTAAGGGAGAAAAAAGATGGCAGATTTAGAATACAATCAAATTGCAAAGATAAAAGTTTTTGGAATTGGTGGTGCAGGTAGTAACGCAGTCAACAGAATGGTATCTGATGGCGTACAAGGTGTTGAATTTTATGTAGCAAATACAGATCTTCAAGCTTTGGATGTATCTCCAGTCGCAAATAAGATTCAATTAGGAAAAGAAGGTTTAGGTGCAGGTGGTAACCCAGATAATGGTCGTAAGTCTGCAGTTGAATCTGAAGATGATATTCGTAAGGCAATTGAAGGTGCTGATATGGTTTTCATCACAGCTGGTATGGGTGGTGGAACAGGTACTGGTGCTGCTCCTATGTTCGCTAAAGTTGCAAAGGAATTAGGTTGCTTAACAGTTGGTATCGTTACAAAACCTTTCTCTTTTGAAGGTAAGAAGAGAATGGTTCAAGCTGAACAAGGTTTGGAACAACTAAAAGAATATGTTGATTCTTTGATTATTATATCTAACAATAAAGTTCTTGAAGTCATTGGTCATATTCCATTTGAAGATGCATTCAAGGAAGCTGATAACATCTTACGTCAAGGCGTACAAACAATTACAGATTTAATTGCTGTACCTGCAATGATCAACTTAGACTTTGCTGATATCAAGTCTGTTATGGAAGGACAAGGTTCTGCATTGTTTGGAATTGGTATGGCTGAAGGTGATAACAAGGCTGCAGATGCTGCAGAACGTGCAATTCAGTCTCCATTACTAGAAGCACAAATCAAGGGTGCAAAGAGCGCTATCATCAATGTAACTGGTGGTGCAACAATGTCTGCATATGATGCAAGTGAAGCAGTTGAATATATTAGAGATGCTGCTGGTAATGATATTGATATTATCTTCGGTGTTGCTATCAATGATAAGATTGGTGATGCTTGTATCGTATCTGTTATCGCAACAGGATTTGATTTGCCAAAACCTGAAACAATCCCATCAGATGGTCCAGCTGCTGAGAAGAGTCCAGTTGTCAATGCTACTCCAGTAAGTGGTGTTGTTGCAGCTAGCGATGACGATGATATTTCATTCGGTGGAGAAAGTAATAGTGATGATGACGATAACATCATCCCAAGCTTCTTTACAAGAGGTTAATCATAGCTGTCAATAGACAGCTTTTTTTTAAAGGTGAATCAGATGAAACATGAAGAAATAGCAGTAAAAAAAAGAAATACTGGATATAATTGTGCACAAGCTGTTTTATGTGCTTATGCCAAAGAATTGCATATGGATGAAAAACAATTATTTGTTTTAAGTGAATGCTTTGGATCAGGGCTCGGATGTACGTTAGGAAATTGTGGCGCATTAAACGCTGCCGCAATGATTCAATCGGTACTTTCTTCTTCTGGAAATTTAGAACATCCAGATTCTAAAGCAAAAACATATCCTAAAGTTAGAAATCTATTAAAACGATTTGAAGAAGAAGTTGGCGCAATTCGTTGTAGAGATATCAAAGGAATAGAAACTGGTACTGTTTTATGTGAATGTGAAGATTGTGTTCGCATTGCATGTAGATTAATAGATGAAATTGTGGAGGAATAATATGGCATTATTAACATTAGATTTTGAATCAGAATATATGGGAAGCAATCAAAATGTCAATATCATACTTCCAGATAAACCAAGAGATATTACTTGTAAGGATTTTTATGGAAATAAAGAAAAATATAAAGTCTTATGGCTTTTACATGGTACTTTTGGTGGTTATTCTGATTGGATTAGAAAAAGTAATATTGAAACATATGCATGTGAAAGAAATCTTGTAGTTGTGATGCCTGGTATTGGTAATGCAGACTATGAAAATTGGCCTACATTTACATTAGGATTAGATGCTGAAAAATATATTACTGAAGAATTAATGCCACTTGTTTATCATTGGTTTCCTTGTTCAAGTAAAAGAGAAGATAATTTTATTGCAGGATTATCAATGGGTGGAAAAGGAACATTACATTTGGCTTTAAAATATCCACAATATTTTTCGAAAGCGGCTATATTATCTTATTTACCTTCTGATATTGATCAAGATAAAGGAAAACTACAAGTGTTATATGATAAAACTCTAGATGAAGTGATTTCGAGTGAAGATGTTATGCATTCTCAACAAAGATTATACAATTGCATGCATAATATGGGATCTGTAGATGCTTATTTAAATTCTTATTACAATTTAAAAAGAAAGTTAAAACAAGCAAAATTAGAAGAATTACCAGAGTTTTTATTTGCATGTGGTACAGATGACGCAATCTTTAAAGATCAAATCAAACCATTTCATGCTTTCTTAGATGAAATTGGATTAGATGCAAAATGGACATTAGGACCAGGAAATCATGAATGGAGAGTGTGGGAAAGAGACATTCAAATTGCGTTAGATTTCTTTGATGATTCTCATGATGTCAAAGGGAATGCATTCTAATAATTTGATAGAAGATAATAGTGGAAAAGGAGGTTGGTTTTTTGTTGGAATTTTTACAAAATAATACAGTATTAACGATATTTTTAATCGGTGCTTTAGGATATTTATTTGGTAGTATTCAAATCAAAGGAATATCTTTAGGAACTGCAGGAATTCTGATTATTGCGTTGATTTTTGGACACTTTGGAATTGTTGTGCCAACTTTTGTTCAAAACTTGGGATTAATTTGTTTTGTGACTTCGGTAGGTTTTATAGCGGGACCTAAATTCTTTGGAAATTTTAAAGGCAATGCGATAGGTTACGTTGTTGTTGGACTTGTTATCATCATTGTTGGTGTATTAACTTGTTTAGCAGTCATAAGCCTGAGTGGAATTGGCGTGGATTTAGGACTTGGTTTAATGTCTGGTGCTCTTACTAGTACACCGGGTTTAGCTGCAGGTATTGAAGTCACAGAATCTAATCTTGTACTTGTTGGTTATGGGATTGCATATCCTTTTGGTGTTGTCAGTGTTGTTCTTTTTGTTCAATTGATTCCTTTAATTTTAAAAGTAGATTTGAATGAAGAAAGAATTAAATATCTTGCAGCGAATAACAACGTAAAAAATATCTTGAATCTAAATTTGTTTAATTGTGATCCTAAGGGATTCTTTGGATTCGCACTTGCAATCATTGTTGGGGTGTTGATTGGTAAAATTAGCATTCCTCTTCCTGGTGCATCTTCTTTTTCACTTGGCTTATCAGGTGGCCCACTTCTAGCTGGATTACTATTTGGCCATTTTGGCAGAATTGGGAAATTAAATATTAGTGTAGAAAATGATGTTCTTGTTACAATGAGAGAGTTTGGTTTAGCACTATTCTTAATTGGTGCAGGGACAAATGCGGGAGAAGGATTTTTAGAAGTTTTGAGTGAACAAGGTTTGATTCTATTTATTTATGGTGCAATCATGGCTTTGGTTCCAATGATCGTAGGATATTTTGTTGCGTCAAGAATCTTTAAGTTTAGTTTGTTTAATTCATTAGGATCCGTTTGTGGTGGCATGACATCTACACCAGCTCTTGGTATTTTGATTCAAGTTGCAGAAACGGATGATGTTGCATCTGCTTACGCTGCTACTTATCCAATTGCCTTAGCTGCAGTTGTATTATTTATCCAATTGTTAGGAGAATATTTGGTATAAGTTAATGAGCCTCATTTGAGGCTTTTTTTCATAAGGAAAAGAGATTGTTATTATTTGAATTATGAATTGTTCATTCTTTGGATTTCTATATGATATTAATCAGGGAGGTATATCATGAAATATACAAAACTTGGAAATACAAATATAGAAGTATCACAAATCTGTGTTGGTGGAATGTCATATGGTAAAGCATCAGAAGCATTTCATCAATGGACATTGCCTTATGAAGAAACAAAGAAGATGATTGATTATGCTTATGGTTTAGGTGTGAATTTCATCGATACAGCTAATACATATTCTTTTGGAACGAGTGAAGAATATATTGGTAAAGCAATCAAAGAATTAAAGATTCCTAGAGATAAAGTTGTTTTAGCTTCAAAGGTTTATTTTAATGAAGGACATTTAAGTAAACAAGCTATCTTAAGAGAAATTGATGGTACATTAGAAAGATTACAAACTGATTATTTAGATTTATATCAAATACATCGATTTGATTATGATACGCCAATGGAAGAAACAATGGAAACATTAGATTCCTTAGTGAAAGCTGGTAAGGTTCGCGCACTTGGAGCTAGTGCGATGTATGGATATCAATTTCATAATATGCAAGTGATTGCAGAACAGAATCATTGGACACCATTTTCAACAATGCAGAATCATTACAATCTTTTGTATCGAGAAGATGAAAGAGAATTGATACCAATTTGTCAACAATACGGTGTTTCTTTGATTCCGTATTCACCACTTGCGGGAGGTCATTTATCCCACTTAGGATGGACTAGTGATTCTAAAAGAAGTCAAACCGATAAAGTAATTCAAAATAAATATGATGCATATAAAGATAATGATCTAGAAATCATTGAAAGAGTCCATGAATTAGCTGAAAAATATGATGTATCAATGACTGAAATCGCACTTGCCTGGTTATTGCATAAAGGGGTATCTGCACCAATTGTTGGCGCAACAAAAGCACCACATTTCTTACAAGCAGTCAAAGCAGTGGATTTACAGTTAAGTGATGATGACATGAAATATTTAGAAGAAAAGTATATTCCTCATTCCATTGTTGGTGCGCTATCGAAGGAGAACTAAGATGTCTAAAATGTTAGTAGTATATTATTCCTATTCCAATGGAAATACAGAAAAGATTGCACTAAAACTAGCAAAAGCATTTGATGCGGATATCTGTGGAATCATACCAGTAGAAGCGTATAGTGAGAATTATGAACAAACAGTATCTTTAGGAAAACAAGAAGTAGAAAATGGTATTCTTAGACCTATTCAAAAACTTCCTTATGATATCAATAATTATGATGTGATAGCCATTGGAACACCTACATGGTGGTATACGATGGCACCATGTGTAAAAACTTTTCTTACAGAAAATGATTTTACGAATCAAAAAGTCATTCCATTTATGACAAATGCTGGTTGGCCTGGAACAGTGATCCAAGATATGAAAGATTGTTTAAAAGGTGCAGAAGTGATTTTTCCTATGGAAATTACGTTTGATTCAGAAGGTGGATCAAAGATGATGACTTCTAATGAAGAAGTGAATCAATGGATCAATGATATGCAGTTTTAAGGTAAGAGAAATCTTATCTTTTTTGTAAATTTGCGTGTAAC
>CAVJMM010000038.1:0-20292 GCA_963650865.1 Eubacterium sp. AM49-13BH
CGAAGAGTTTGAGGAAGCAGAAAAGAAAGCTACTGAACAAGGAATGAAAAAAGGTTTAGAAAAAGGAAAATTAGAAATTGCCAAACAAATGCTTCAAAAAGGCTATGATATTAAAGAAATCAGTAGTCTTACAGGCATTTCACGAGAAACTCTTTCTCAACTTTAGAGAATAACTATCCGATAGATCTTTATGAATTTCTTGAAAAACCAGGTGAATCATCACCTGGTTTTTTGTTTATTGTTTCCCCCAAGAACTCATTGGTTGACCTTGATATTGTACATTTCCTCTATGACCATGAACTTCAATTTTATTCAATGCTTTTTCTAATTCATGAAATTCTTCCTTTGTTAGCTCTACATTACTTGCATCTAAATTTTCTATAATTCTTTCTTTATTCTTAGAACCAGGAATTGGAACTACATTTGGATATTTGTGTAACATCCACGCCATTGATATTTGTGCATTTGTTGCATTCTTTTTCTGTGCATATTCATTTAACAGATCAATAATAGGTTGATTTGCAGAAATGTTTTCTTTGGTTAATTGCGGAACAAATACTCTAACATCATCCACTTTTTCAAATTGTGTATTTGTATTAATCTTTCCGGATAAGAAGCCAGAAGCAATTGGTGAAAATGGAACTACACCAATATTATTTTCTAAACAATAAGGAAAAGTATTGTTCTCACAATCTCTTTCGAGCATATTGTAAAGATTCTGTACCGCTGAAAGTGAGGTCACTTCATGCGCTCTTTTAATAATCGTTTCATCTACTTGTGATAACCCCCAGCCTTTGATCAATCCTTCATCAATTAATTTTCCCATTGCTTGTGCAACTTTTTCTACTTCTACCTTCGTATTTATTCTATGCAAATAATATAAATCCACATAATCCATCTGCAATGCATTTAATGAAGCTTCTAAATGTCTTTTACATACAACATACATATCTTCATTTTCTTCACCATCATTAATATGCATTTTTGTCGCAATCACACAATTAGCTCTTATGTCTTTTAACGCTTCTCCAACAATTTCTTCATTATGATGCGGATAATATAATTGTTGACCATAAACTTCTGCTGTATCAAAAAAATTGCACCCATGAGCATACGCATTTCGAATTGCCTCTATTGCGTATTCTCTATCTGGTATTTGGCCATATCCATGTGAAAATGCCATACAACCCATTCCAATTTCTGATACTTCTAAATTTCCAAGTTTTCTTTTTTTCATGACTGCTCTCCTTTTATCTAACAAAAATATAATTGTTTGTTTTTCGGAAGTACAATATCAATCATGCATTGTGCTATAATCAAATTGCATAGTAAGATTATGATTGAAAACAACTTATTAAACATTTTGATCACTTTTAAAAAATGCGGAACATTATCTAAAACTGCAGATGCATTAAATATTTCTCAACCTGCATTATCTAGAAGCATGCAGAAGCTTGAAGAGGAAATGGATGTTCCTATTTTTATTCATGGAAAAAACTTTTTAAAATTAAACGAAAATGGAGAATTACTCGCAGCTGAAGCAAAGAAACTATTAGAAAATCAACAAAAAGTCATAGAAAGAATACGTCAACTTGATGCATCCAATAAAAACATTCATATTGGCTATAGTGCACCTGGTCCTAGAATTGTATATGAGCCTATCCTTCATAAACAATTTTCTAATTCTAATATTTCTTGGTTTATGAATCAAAATGAATCGGAATTGATTCAAGATTTAAAAGAGCATAAATTTGATTTTATTTTCATTGAGAATCAAGAAATTGATTCTTCACTTTATTCAAAAATCTGTTTAAAGGAATCTCTGCAAATTTGTGTCACTTCTACAAACCATTTATCAACAAAAAAACAAGTATCCATTCAAGAGATTGATGGAGAAACATTCTTACAAATTTCTTCTATTGGTATATGGTCACAATTTGTAGAAACAAAACTTCCACATTCTCAAATCATTCAACAAATGAACCGAGAAGATCTAACTACATTGATTAACAACAGCCCATTTTCTTGTTTTGTAACAAACATCACAAATATGGATACAATCAGAAAATACACAAACAGAATCATCATTCCAATTTCAGATGATTGCGCAACAAAAAACTTTATATTTGTCACAACAAATACGAAACGTTTTATGAAACTCATACAATCCATAAAACAAATTCAATAATCAAAAAAAGAAGTAGAAACCTACTTCAATCTTTTGGCATTTGTTTAAAATTCCCTTTTATTTCTTTTGTACGTAAACAATTGATAAATGCATTTGGATCAATTGTTAATATATTTGCGATAATTGCTTTTTCACTACTTTCATGAATGACGGAATAAATCATTTTTCTTTCGTCATTCTTATATGCACCTTCACCTTGTAAGATTGTAGCCCCATGTTGTGTTATCGCATGGATCATTTCTGAGATTTCATCTACTTTGTTTGTAATAATAAATAAAGTAACTTGTGAATAACTTCTATACAATAAATGGATTGTTTGTGTAGAAACGTATTGGTAAATAATAGAATATAAAGCCTTATCCCAACCAAATAAAATACCTGCAGTTACTAATATGATTGCGTTTAATCCAAGTGTTAAGTTAAATCCATCAATTCCATAATGTTCTGATAAAAAGATAGAAATAAAATCTGTACCCCCTGTAGTAGCGTCTACTTTCAAACACAAGGCAATTGCCAATCCATTTAACATTCCTCCAAATACACTAATTAATAGAATATCTGAAGTTAATGTATATTGCGGAATGATATCAACAAGTACACTATTCAATAAAATCATTACTAATGAAAATAACGTAAAATTCTTACCGATATATTTAAATCCAATATATACAGGTATTGAATTCCAAAAGATATTAATGAATGTATATGGTGCTTCAATTTGAAAGAATTCTCTTAAAATAGCTTGTGTAAGAATCGTTAATCCATTTGCGCCACCAGGATACAATCCTGCATTCCTAACCATGATCTTAATATTTAAAGACATAATAATCGCAGCGATCACAACTACAATTGGTCTTAAAAATTGTTTCCTTCTTTGTTCCTTAAATGTCATATATCCCTCTATGCCTGAAACATTGTACAGCTACTTTTCTAAATAAAAAAGTGGATTTTGTCCACTCTTTCAATCATCAAATCCAACAATTGGAATTTTTGTTGTATCTTCCCTTTTCGGAAACTCAACATCAACAACTCTTGAAATTTCTACAGTATCTCTCAACAATCCATTGATCAATACCATTTGTGCAGGCATCGTTTCTCCTTGAAAGTCTTCAGGATTCCCTATATATCCTGCGTGCACTGATCCATCATCTAAGGTTACTTGGATGAATTTTTGAATCAACGCTTTAATCAATTCACTGTGACTTCTCTCCATTTTCACACCTGAATCCCTGCGCCTAATTCTTGCAGCGTTCCCTTTCCTTTTGGTTCTATTCCATTAAGAATCACATTTGGATTCTTTCTTTTAATATATGCAACAAATCTTTGTGCTTCTTCTTTTGACAAAGCACTCATAACAACTTCATTTTCATTTGTTTTTAGATGTATTAAAGTTTTTTTGTTCTCTTCAACTTGAACTTCTTTTACATCTTTTGATATCACTTCATGTATCTCTAAATCTTTACAACAAAGAATTCTATCTTCTAATATCCAAGAGCGATCAACAACACCGCCTCTTTCATATGCTTGAATATCATCAATATTTTTTAGTTGCTTAGAGATCTTCAACTTATCTCTATAATAGAAGAACAATACCACCGCAAGTAAAGCAGCCAATGCCATCATCATATATTTAAAAACAACTAATTTTTTTCTTGTTTCAATGAATGCTACTGTAAATATTAACAGTGGAATTCCAAACATGAAATACACGTATTTCATGCTCACAAGACTATAATAAAATTTCTTTATCATGCTTCTATTTTAACATAAAAAATTAAGATTTAATGCTCTTTCAGCTTTTCATTTTTGAAAAGGAGACTATAATATTCGCGTATGTTGAAATATAAACAAATATCGGAAACATTTCTTCTTGCAATCATCATCACATTCTCTGGTGGTTTACAAGATGCATATACTTATTTTGCAAGAAACCATGTTTTTGCGAATGCACAAACAGGGAATATTGTTTTGATGGCTTCTAAAATATCAGATGGACAATGGAGTGATGCATTACATTATTTGTTTCCTTTGATTTCATTTGAAATTGGTATTTTTATTGCCGAACAAATACAAGGATATTTTAAAGAAGCAAAGAAATTACATTGGAGACAATTCATTCTGATATTGGAAATCATTGCGTTATTTATTTCTGCTTTCTTTTCTGAAGAATATAATGCAATCTCAAACAGTTTAGTTTCTTTTTCATGTGCTTTACAAGTTCAAACATTCCGTTCAACACATGGCTATCCATATGCTAGTACGATGTGTATTGGAAATATGAGAGCTGGCGTTTCTGCTTTTTCTCATTGGACAAGAACCAAAAGTCGTGAATCATTTGTCAAAGCGATGCATTACTTTATCATTATTTTGATTTTCGCTTTAGGTGCAACGGTAGGTTATTCATTGATTCCAGTTTTAGGCATGAAAACGATATGGGTTTCCTCTGCTTGTTTATTTGTAGGTTTCTTATTAATGTTAATACCTGAAAAATGATATCTTACGATATCATTTTTGTTATGCTTCTTTTTCACCTTGTGGACCTTGGTTCATTGGCCCATCATTTCTTGGACCCCCTTGCATTCCACCATCACCCATTGGAGAGTTTGATTTTGTGGATAGATTTGTTTGATTCGATGTGATTGTTACTTCACTTGTTACAGTTCCATTTTCAATTGTATAGGTTTGATTTGTTTCTAATAATTCTGAACAAATCACAAGATTCTGATATTGTTTATCTGAAGTATAAGTTAATAAAACATTTCCTTCCTGATCTAAAACATTCACAGTTCCACTTGCATCTAACATTAAACAATTGATACTGCTTTCACTACTTGGCATTACAGCCATTTCACTAGAACCTCCAGCCAAGATTGTTCCACCATTGACGGTAAATGTTCCATTGTAATCTAATGCACCATCTGCACCACTTGATGGGCCATAGATTGTGAGTGTACCTCCATCCATCAATCCATCACCATTCATATCAACACCATCACCTTCCGCATTCACTACAATGGTTCCTCCATGAATGTTTAATTGACTTCCATCACTTTGCATGTCATTTCCAGTATAAGAACTATCTGCAGTATTGATTCCATCATCACTGCTTGTAATAGAAATATTTCCATCATTGATTGTAATCGTTTGTGCTTCTAATCCTTCATATGATTGTTCAACTGTAATGGATCCACTATTGATCGTTAATGTACCATCCGCATGAATTCCATCATCACTGCTCTTTAAATCTAATGTACTATTTGTAATTGTAATATTACTATTAGAATGTAATGCGTCGTCTTCACTATTCACATTGATCGTACTATCAATAACTTCGATATCTCCATCACATTTGATTCCTTTTGCGTTATATTCATCATCTTCTGTCATATTCATTTGGAATGCTGTACTTGTTTGTGCACCATCTTTTGTCGTGATTGTAATATTTGTAGAATCTAATGAAATATAATCATTACATTGAATACCTTCATCTCCAGATTGAATTAATAAAGTAGATTCTTGAATATATAAAGAATCATTCGCATGAATGGCATCCTCTTCTGATGTAATATTTAATGTTCCATTTCCTTCAATATATAGATCATCATGAGATAAAATCGTAGCTGTTTCTTCATCACTATCACTACCTGTAGAACTTAACGTAGATTCTGTCCCATCTTCTAGAATCAAATAAGTTTTATCTGCTTCAGTAACTGTAATAACTGGGCCTGAAGGACTTGATAGTTCAACATTTTCTAAGATGATTTTTACATCACCACTCACTTGTGAATCAACCACGATCTTTCCTTCATCGCTTGATCCACTCACTATGTAAGTTCCTGGTTTTGATATCGTAACGATATTATCTTTTAAGGATAAACCATTCCCTGAAATCGTTGTTTCTTCTCCAAATATGATGGTAGATTCTTCTGTGTTTGTAATATTACTTGAAGTTGTTGATGAACATCCTAGTAACAACATTGTACAGAATACAATTCCTATTTTCTTGTTCATAAAACCTCTTATAAATCTGTCATTTCATCTGCTTTTAATACAGAAGAAATCGTTAGATTTCCATTTCTGCATCTTAACGCATCAATCATTTGTTTCTCATACTTTGTATCTTTTAATTCGATTTCATATTGTAATAAATACATTGTTCCTAGATTTACTGTTTTTACACCATTCAAATGATATTTTGTTGTATATGCTTCTAAAATATCATCAAATGTATTCGCATAATCCAAATCTTCAGGAATTGTTATTTTCAAAGTTCTATAATTTCTAGAGCTGTCAAATACTGTTACTTGATTAATACAAATAAATAATAAGGAAACAATAACAGCTAACAATATCGCAAATGTTAAGTAACCAGTACCAATTGCTAGACCTGTTGCCATTGCTAAAAATAGAATTGCGATATCACTTGCTTTTCCTGGCAAGGAACGAAAACGCACAAGGGAAAAACTTCCCGCAACCGCAACGCCTATTCCTAGATTTCCATTCACGAGCATAATCACTGCCATTACGATTGTTGGTAATATCACCAATGTTGTACTAAATGATTTTGTTACTTGTACACTCTTTTTATAACAAAATGAAATAATGATTCCGCATAGTAATGCAGTTAAAATACATAACGTAATTTGTAGGAATGTAATCGAAGTAGATGTTGTTGTAAGTATTGAATTAAACATATTGGTTCCTCTCTTTGATAATATTTGTATAAATTGTTCCGTATTTGGAAAATGATGTTCTTTGTAACTTTAATTGAGATAATGCTTGAATCAGCCATAATGGATATCGATCCATTACTTTGATTTCTAATAAAACTTTATCCTTATCTAAAATAGATTGATCTGATTCTCTTTTAGTTAGACACAATTCATCTAAGCGATATTGAATATTTGTATCAAATGTTATTCGCACATCTTTCTCTTTTCTCGCAAAGAATGCATATCGATCATAAGAAATAAATACTTTTTGATTTGCTTGATAGAATTGTTTGAGATATGTGATTTCTTTTCCTATCTGTGATTGATTCTCAAAACAAGTATTAAATTGTTTGCGATCTACTTGAATCCTTCTTTTATAAACAATTCCATTGTATTTTTTCTTCATCTCTACATAGATAAAATCATTATTAGAAATATCACCATAACTTCTAACTCTTAACTTTTCTTTATATCTCGGTCCTTCAATTGATTTTGATATCATTTGATAATCATCTGAATCATAATAAATGTTATATAAAGAATAATGTGGATAAATATCTTCTTGAATATGTTCTTGAATTAATTCATACAATTGTTTTGCCTGATTAATTGTTAATAAGTACTTATGTTCTACTCTTTCAAAAGTTTCTATGTAATCCATACGATCCCCCTTTCTTTACAAAGATTTAACAGTATTCGCATGAAGATCATTTGTATGAAATGTGAACAAATTCTGATAATCGAAAAAATCACTTAAATACATAAGTGATCATTTCTGTTTTAATTCATATTTTCTATTTGTATTTGTTCCAATACTTTGAATATTATCCATTTGAGATAATATCGCTCTTGTTCTAGATGGACTCAAATTAATATAATTGGCAATATCATTCGTTTTTGATGCACCATTCTTTTCTAAATAGGCATAAATCTTCATGATATTGATGGTTGTCTTTTGTTGTTTATTATCTTCGCTTGTTTTCTTCGCTTGTTTTTCTTCGCTTGTTTTCTTCGCTTGTTTTTTTACAAATTCAAGCGTTAAGATCGTGCGATCTGGATCAAACCTTTCTTCTATAATCGGTTCTATCCATCCTTCATCACTCCATGTATTGAAGATATTAGGAACACCACTTCCAGATCGTTCACCGATATTAATTAAGGTAAACATTTTCATCAAAGACTTATTTCGAGGGTCAGATTCACCACCTTTTCGCATTTGAATCTTTCCAGTTCTAATATATCCTGGATTTTCTAGAATAATCTTCTGTGGTTCTTTTTTGATGACGATTCCTCTCGTTCCGTAATAATCCGCATGAATCAAACAATTCGCTAAAGCTTCTCGTACTGCTTTATGTACTGGAGTATCATCAATTCTTTCACCACCATTCATAGCGAATGGAACTTTTAGGTCCATAACAATTTTGTTATAAACACGAAAATAAAAATCACACAAATTGCCAGACCATTCACCAGAGCTTGATTGGAGACGATCTGTCCATCGAATAGTAGGATCTAACATTTCACGATAATCCAAAAAATAATCTGAAAAATGTCGAACAATATTGTATTCATCTCCAAACATTAACATTCCAGCTGCAGTTGGATGCAACTGATGATCTTCATTTGATATTGCAGCTGCACCAATACTTCTCAAATATTCTTCGTCATTTAACCGTTCAAATGGATGACCAGGTTTTAATGTTCTATGACGATTTCGATAACCACGAATCGTTTCATAGTTTAAGTCGTTCATAGGAACATCATCTAATACTTCCATATCCATTGTATTTTCTGCTTGATCACGCAACATTGTTTTTACTTGTAGCCTTGTACAACGATAATCTCCCTCATGATTTCTTCTGAATGTACATCCAAACAAATCATCATTGATATAGATTGGCTTTTCTTCTCTTTTTGCCATAGGCACATAAATCACAATAATGAGGGCTCCATTGATATCATATGTTTGTACATTATCATCTTTCAAAATGTTGAGATTTATTTTCTGGCGATTATTGATTGTATCCCAAAACTGTTTTAGTAGTTTATCTCTATCCTTTGTATTTAATCCCGTTGTATGCCAAGAACCATCTTTTTCTTCCTTTACACCAAGAATTATGACACCACCATAACAATTCGCAAAAGCAGAATATGTTTCCCACAAAGAATTTGGAAGACCGCCATTTGCTTTCTTTACTTCTCGCCGATTATCTTCTTTGTATGAATTGAACTTATTAATATCGAACACTTTCAAATGACAGCACCACCTTTCTTTATAGAAATTTTATTCAATCGAAGAATTCCCTTCAATATATTATTCACAACTTTTTCAAATTCCCCAAAATAATTTTCTAAAAAAGACTTCTTTCTTTGAAGTCTTTTGTTATCTTATGATTTTTTCTTGATTTTTGTGAGTGATAGAACGAGTGCAATGATCATGATCCCACCACCTAGCATCGCTACAGATCTCGCTCCAAATGCATCCATCACAAATCCAGAATACGTTAATGCTAGGATTCCAGAAAAACTACCATACATCGCATCTGATAAACTATGTGCTGTATTTTTTAAAGTTGATGGAACATTTGATTCAACAATTTCTCTTTGTGTTGGAAGCATAATACCATAACTCATATTCGAGAAAACTGTTCCTAAAATAATCATCCATGATCCAACCGCAAAAGAATCTAATAACATTGTTATAAATACTGTTAATGTCATTAAAAATAATCTTACATAAACTGGTATTTTCTTTAAGTTTCCAGAAATAAAGATAAATACCGCTTGTACCATAACACCCAAGAAAGAATCTAATCCTAAGATACCAACATCTCCACCTACACTCTTTAACAAAACGATTTTTAAGTTGTTGATTGGAGAAATAGACAATCCAGTAAAAAATACGACGATCAACATGAAGATATATGGACCAACATGTAATAATTCTTTGGGATTACCAGTACTACTATGCGCAACAACTTCTTCAAATGGAACTTCTTTAATCATTGTCGCCAGTGATAAAACCAATATCGCAAAAAAGATAAAACCAATTGGAATCATTTTATATCCAAAGATATTAATTAAAAATCCCATGACAAGTGCTGTTATCGCATACCCTACAGAACCAATTGCACGTGCTCTACCATACGTTGCAGCATCTTTATGGAAAGAACGTAACATCCAAGTATCTAGGTTACTTCCAAGTGGTGCAGACAAGAAACCAAACACAGGATATAAAATTGTTGAAACAAGAATATTTTTATCTGCCATAAAATAAATAATGAACGCAATCAAATTTGTCACAATAAATTCAGGGATAAATACCTTTTTATTTGTTCTCATTTTATCGCAAACAGATCCCCAGAAAAACGCACCTATAAATGAAGCTCCCATAAAGAAAGCAAGCATCATAGATAATGTTGCGTTATTCATTCCACAAGATAATAAATAAGTTGATGTAAAGCCTACAAATGCAGCATAGAAAGCCCAATATAAACTATCTAGCATCGCAAAACTCAAAAATGTTTTTGTTTCAATTCTTTCCATATATTTTCTTTTCCCCTATAGGAATAGATTGTATCATAGAACAAATTAAACGATTCACAAAACAACCGGAACTTTTTTCCAAATTCCAATATGCTTCGTGTTACCATATTTGTAAGAGGTGGATTATGGATCAAAAAACTTATCAACAATATTGTGAAATCTTACAAGCAGAACTGATTCCAGCAATGGGTTGTACTGAACCAATTGCGATTGCCTTAACTGCTGCACACGCTAAGAAATATATGGAAGAACCTATCACATCTGTAGAAGTTTGTGCATCTGGAAATATTATCAAAAATGTAAAAAGTGTTATTGTTCCTCATACAGGAGGACTTAGAGGAATTGAAACTGCCGCAGCTGCAGGTATCGTCGCTGGAAATGCAGACAAAGAACTTGAAGTATTATCTGCAATCGATGAAGATGATATTCAAAAGATTTCTAAATTTGTAAGTGAAACAAAAATCGTTGTAACAAAATCCACATCCGAATATCTATTAGACATTGGTGTTACATTACATTCTAATCATCATGTTGTTTATGCAAGAAGTGCACAATATCATACTGGTTTATGTTTGATTCAAGTAGATGATCAGATTATCTTTGAAAAACCAATCTCTAAAAACACAAGTAGTCTTGATCATTCTATATTAAATATTGAAGGAATCATTGATTTTGCGGAACATTGTAATATTGAGGATGTTCAAGAAATCTTAGATCGTCAAATTTCTTATAACATGGCAATTGCACAAGAAGGAATCAGTGGAAAATATGGGGCAGCAATCGGAAGAACTTTATTAATGGCATATGGTGATTCTGTTCATAATCGCGCAAAAGCTTACGCAGCAGCTGGAAGTGATGCGCGTATGAATGGTTGTGAACTACCAGTTGTTATCAATAGTGGTTCTGGAAATCAAGGAATCACAACTTCTGTTCCTGTAATCATTTACGCCAAAGAATTAAAAGTTTCCAAAGAAAAACTATACCGTGCTTTATTAGTTGCGAATCTTACAAGCATTCACTTAAAGACTGGAATTGGATGTCTTTCTGCATATTGTGGTGCAACAAGTGCTGGTTGTGGAGCTGGGGCTGGTATTATGTATTTACATGGTGGAAAACTCAATGAAATATCACATACCATTGCGAATGCACTCGCAATTAATTCTGGGGTAGTTTGTGATGGTGCCAAAGCAAGTTGTGCCGCAAAGATTGCTTCAGGAGTAGAAAGTGGATTATTAGGAATGCAGATGTACATGCATGGAAAAGAGTTCTATCGTGGTGATGGAATTATCGGAAAAAGTGTTGAAGATACGATTAAAAATGTTGGTCAGTTAGCCCATGATGGCATGGCAGAAACTGATAAAGAAATTATCAAGATTATGTTAGAAAACTGTTGATAGGGAGAAATTATATGTTAGGTTTTATATTAATTGGTTTAGAGACAGCTTTAATGATTATTGGAATCATAACTTGTTATAAAATTTGTAAAGCTTGTGACCTTTACATCAAGGAACATTCAAAATAATCATTCATTCCCAAAAAATACGATACCACAACAATAGTTGTGGTTTTCTTCGGCTATCTTTAGAATTCCATGATATTTATCAACTGTTTTTTCTATCGATTTCAAGCCAAATCCATGTCCATCTGTAAATTCTTTTTCTTTGTTGACTTCTTCTTTTATCGTATTTGATATTTTTATAACTAAGTTTTTGTTTCTATGAAACAGTTCGATTGAAACGAATTTATTTTGCCCACTACAATGTTCAATACAATTATCCATCAAATTAATCAAAAGCATTGAAAAATCTTCATCTTTTATTTTGATTTCTTCTGTGATATTGACATAACACTTATATTCAACGCCACAATCTAAAAGAATCTTTAATTTTTGATTTAAAATATTATCAATTATTTTATTTCCTGAACAAATCGGAACAAATATTTCATTTAACTCTTTCTCTAATTCATTTACTTTTATCATTGACACAGCATGTTTTAAATCATGTTTTAAATTATTTAATTCTTCTGTTGTTTTTTTTGTATCATCTTTATACACTAGATAAACTACAGAGAAGATAATAATCAAAATCGATAACGCAGTCATCATCCAATCCATGATAGAAAACTTATTTAAAAATGTGATATTTGTTAAGACCATTACAAGAAGATCAAATGAAACTACAATTCCTGTCATCATCCAATCTCTACCATTATAATAATGATTATATTTCTGTTTCATTAAAGCATACGTGCATGGTATTTCTAATACAATTGAAATACACAGTACATTTACAAGATCATTCTTTAGAACTTTTGAAGTATCTATCACCCAATATTTATTTAAGGACACAACATATAATGAAATCAAAATACTTGTTGAAATAACAAGATGTGGAATCATAGCATCCCTGATTTTCTTAGATATAGAATCTTGGTTTATGAACAATTCTATAACTAAAATAACACAATATAAAATCATAAATAGATAACATGCATTTGGTAAATATTCTTGAAAGAACGAGAAAAACATAACATATAAATAAGAAAAGAATACAATCAAAAAACATTTCAAATACTTATTCACTTGAAATTTATGTAAGTAAAACAATGAAACTAATATCATCTGAATCAAATTATAAACAATCAATTTACTTTCCATATCATAACTCTATCAAATATCTAGCATATGCATTTCTAAATTCTTTTTTATATGCTCTACTTAAATATACAACATCACCATTACGCATTGTTATATTATCTTTATCATATTGTTCAATGTATTCCATATTAACAATGAATGAACTAGAAACCTTACAAAAGTTATCAATTTTTTCTACATCTAATTGTTTTAATGAAGTACGTTCTTTCTTTATATCATTCATTAAGTGAATTAAAACATAATTATGCGTTGCTTCAAAATATACTATCTTCTTAAAAGGTATTGATTCATTGATTTTGTATTTATAATATTTTGTTTTTTCTGTGTATTTATTTAATATATTTTCTATATCAATATCTAAATGATCTTTTCTCACAAATCCAAATAAATCTATTTGAAATGCATCAAAAACTAATTCATTATGATTTGTGCAAAATACAATTTTGGTATTTGGTGATTGCTTCAATAGTTCTCGAGCAATATCAAATCCACTCATAGGCATACAAATGTCTATAAAAGCTATATCATATTGTTGCGTTCCTTGAATACTTTCAAAGATTTGATAGTTCATGCATCTTTTTTCAAAAAGACATACTATTTTTTCTTTTAATAATATCAAATCTTCAAAAGAATCATCCAGTATTAATATCTTATCTAACCTTTCCATACACACTCTCTTAATTATTTTCAATATACCAATTTTTCTCATTTTATGCAAAATAAGCTCAAACATATTTTCATTGAATAAATGCATGATATTATTCTAATAGGAAAAGTCATTCTTTATTGGTACCTATAATGATGACCTTCAAGTAATAATAGTAGGAGGTACATTATGAAAAAGTTATTACAAATATTATTCGCTTTATTCATTTTCATTTCCTTTTGTCCTGTCTACGCAGAGGAAACATCATTCATTTCGAAAGAGGATTATTTATCAACACTAAAAAATGAAGCAAAAAAATACAATGTCGATATCGAAATTTCAGAATACCCTGATATCATTACTGAAGATATTCTTTCTAAAGATATTCAAAAAGTTCATGATATTGCAAGTAGTTTCAATACTGATTCTGTTAGATTATCAAACAATTCAAATGCTGATATTTCTCTTGCTAGTAATATGCCTGTCACTGCAGATCGCTATGGATATTTTGATGTTACTGCCGGTGGATTCTTGAGTTGTACTATCAAAGTCACTCTAAATGTAACAACAAATATTGATAATCACAAGGTTCTTAGCATTAATTCAAAGCGAGCAAATCAAGATGGTGTTGCGTTTGGATTCAGTTCATGGGAAACTTATAGTATTTCAACAAAAGCAAATTCACCAAAAACAGGATTCGTTGAGGCAACAGTGACTGGCCATTGTACGTTCAATTCAAATGGTGTTACCTATTCAAAGGATGTGAGTTCTTATGTTAAAATTCAATGCTACTAATACAATTGCCATAATCTATATGAACTTGGTGATAGTTCTTGTTTGCATTTTAAGTGTTCTTGGAATTATTGCGTTAATCAAATTCATTAAAGCATGCAATATTTACATCAAAGAACATCAAAATTAGTTTAGAAACATGGTTTGTAAAAGACACACAAAGTTCGTGTGTCTTTTGTTTGTTAATTTCCTTTTAAAGATATTCTCAAATGATGATTTTTCTTTTCTAATAAGAATTCCTCATGTGTTTTAGCACCCCATGTATTATCACCCGCAACGCCCATTTGTTTTTCATTCAAAGAAATGACTGTCTGATAGGAAGTTGGTAATTCCCATTGATGCTTTGCGTTTTCTAATTCATATGGTGTATATCTGAGTACTGAGAATTCATATGGTAGTCCTTTCATTGTTAAAGAATGTTTATCAGAAGATACTACACATTCCCTTGTATTTGTTCGATTACCACATTCTTGTGGATATAGATATGCTGTTAGATTTTCATCAACATTGTAAGAATATCTTCCAAGTAGTGCGCCTTTATTTCGATCTATATAATTTTCATCAGGTCCATATCCATAGTAACTTACTTCATCTAATTCAGGATGAGTTTGCAGTAAAAGTCCAAACTCTGGCATTTCAATATGATCACCAACATCATCTAATTGCATATCAATAACTATTTCACCATCACCATATACTTCATATTGCATATGCAATAAATGTTCTTTACAAGATGGTAGTTCATAATCATAGTGAAGAATGCATTGATTTGGCTTCTTTTCTGTAGATACATAAATGCATTTCGCATATAAGCTATTACTCAACCATTGTCCATATCTAAAACCATATTGATTTTCGACATCATTATTTGTTGACGCTCTAAAGAAGTTTGGACGAAGTGGTTGTCTCATAAATTCATAAGAATTTACTTTATAAGAAACCAAACCTTTTTGTTTAGAAAAGATTACATTGAAATTTTCACCTGTAATACCTACATTCAAATAATCTTCATTGATATGCAATTCTGTGTCACAATGTTTTTCAATAAATGAATGTGGATAAATATATTGTTCATGTGCATATTCATGATGATCTTTTAGATAAGAAATTACAACTTGATATTCTCCATCTTCTTTTATTTGAAATGGATTTTTGATATCTAGAGATTGCAGTGGTTCACATGAAAGATGCATAGGTTTTGTTTCTATTAATGTACCATCTTTATACAAAGATACTGTAATATCAAATGCATCTAAGTTTGTAAACAAGTAATTGTTTTGTATATGAATCTTATCTTCATCAATTGTTGTATCAATGAATTGATAACAATACTTCACTTCTTGGAGTTTTGGAGTTGGTGTTCTATCCGCAAACATGATTCCATTCCCGCAAAAATCATAGTCACTTGGTCTTTCACGATAATCTCCACCATAGTATAACTTTCCATCATGTAATAAAGCTTGATCTACATAATCCCAAATAAAACCACCTTGATAATGTGGATACTTCTTTTCTAGATCTGTATATTTAAACAACGCACCATTACTATTCCCCATAGCGTGTGCATATTCACATAAGATAAATGGTTTATCTGTATGTTCTTTTAAGAAAGCTTCAATATCTTTTGTTGGTGTATACATTCTAGAATACATATCTGTTGTATTTGGATATCTTTGATCATTCGCTACACCTTCATAATGTACTAATCTACTTGGATCTTTCTTTCTTAGAAATTCAGACATTTCATAAATATCTTTTCCACCATAAGATTCATTTCCACAAGACCAAATCAATATGCATGCATGATTTTTATCTCTTTCATACATTGAATTTGCTCGATCAATGAGATTAGCTTGCCATTCTGGTTTGTCATTTGGAATGATATTTTCAGGATCATACATTTCAGACCATGTACCATGTGTTTCCATATTCACTTCATCTATCACGTATAATCCATATTCATCACATAGATCATATAAGAATGTTTGATTTGGATAATGAGATGTTCTAATAGCGTTGATGTTATTTTGTTTCATGTTGATAATATCTTGTTTTGTGAGTTCATAGGAAACAACTCTTCCACTTGTACAACAAAACTCATGTCGATCAACACCATGGAATACGATACGTTTTCCATTCAACAACATGATTCCATCTTTCTTTTCAAATCTTCGAATACCAATATTTTCTTTGATACATTCAATAATTTTATTCTCTTTTTTTACGCATATTTCTAAATGATATAAGTTTGGAACTTCTGCACTCCATAGGAATGGATTTTTTATTTGAAACGTAGTTTCTAAATCATTTGTTTCTTTTGATGCAATCAATGTTCCATTTGGATTATAAAGATTCATTACGATTGAATCTGCTTCTCCTATCATATCCATATGTACTGTAATACTTGGATTACTAAGATCTTCTACATCTTCTGTAATCTTTAAATCATTCACATGTACATTTGGAACGGAAACTAATTCTACATCTCTAAAAATACCTGAAAGTCTCCAAAAGTCTTGATCTTCTAACCAAGAACCAGATGAAAAACGATATACATTTACCGCAACTTTATTACGTCCATCTTTTAGATAAGGTGTGATATCAAAACTCGATGGTGTAAAACTATCTTCACTATATCCTACAAAAGATCCATTGATCCATAATGCAAATGCACTTTCAACACCATGAAATACAATGTGTGTTGTTGTATTTTCTATAAGATCTTCCTTATTAAAATAAGTAACATAACTTCCTACAGGATTCCACTTTGGTATTTCTGGTGGAACAAGCTCTTCTTTTCCTGACCAAGGATATACTTGGTTTACATACATTGGTGTTCCATAACCTTGTAATTGTATATGAGCTGGTACTTGAATATCATCCCACTTAGAACAATCATAGTCATTCTTTTCAAAACCAGGAATGATTTCATTCAAACCATTTGCGTAATGAAACTTCCAAGTTCCATTGAGTGTATGAATATAACTACTTTTTCCTTTCAGCATTTCATCTTCATTTCGATAAAACAGATGTGAAGAAGTTGCTGGTAATCGATTTACTTCAAATATTTCAGGATTACTTAACCATTGATAATTCATTTCCATAATGCATTCCTCCTATCTCTAATATATTCTGTTTACTTCTCTTTTTTCATAGAATAAAATACAGGTAACAGGAAAAAAGTATAATTTTATACTTTTATTTGATTATGAATGAATTAGAAACCATCTTAAAAAGCTTTTATGAAATATCTGGCATGAATATGACAATTTTTGATATGGAACATCATGTAATTGCTTCCTTTCCAAAACATAAATCACCTTTTTGTTCTTTATTAGATCAGAATACACAAGCAAAAATGAATTGTATGCAATGTGATGAAAAAGCAATGCAACATGTACATCAAACTGGAAGTATTTATATCTATACATGTTGGTGTGGTTTATATGAAGCGATTATGCCTTTATATACATATGGACAAATTAGTGGTTATTTGATGATGGGACAAATATTAGACAAAGATAAAGATATCAACGAAATCTTAAATTGTATTTCTCAATATATTCCTATTCATAACAATGTTTATCAAACACTCAAACAAACTTCTTCTTTAACGAAGAAACAAATCAAAGCTTATGGAGAACTCATAGATTTATATGCAAAATATTTAACACTCACCAATAGTGTAGTTGTTGATGGAAAAGATCTAGCAGAAGAAATACAAAGTTATTTAGTACATCATTATGCAGATGAAATAACTATTGATGATCTTTGTTTGTATTTTCATGTTTCTAAAGGGACATTACATTCTCATTTTAAAGAGAAATATCATACAACGATCCATCAACGATTGCTTTCGATCCGATTAGAAAAAGCAAGAACTTTATTAACAACTACAAATGATTCCATTAAAACAATTGCACATGCGGTTGGTTTTCAAGATGCTGATTATTTTTCCAAAGCATTTAAAAGTCGCTATCAAATCTCTGCATCGAACATAAAAAAAGAATATACAAAATAATGTATATCCTTCTACATATGAATAACTTCATCAAATTGTTCTTCTACACCATCTGGTAAGTAATTTGCTACCGCAATAATTGTTCGATTACTTTGTAACATTGTTTGATAGATTTCTTTAGCTGTTGTTTCATCTACTACATTCGCAACTTCATCCATCAATACAATTGGATGATAGTCATATAATTCTCTTGCCAAACAAATCCTTTGTATCTGACCACCACTCATACGTTTAGCGTTATCTTCCATTTTTAAATTATCAATTTTAGATAAAGCAATTGCTTGATTCTTTTTCTCTGTATTATCTTCTCTTCCTAACTCAATGTTATTCAAAACTGTATCATCAAACACATAACTATCTTGTGTAACATAACCAATCATTTCATGTAGTTTATCTTTTGTGATTTGTTTATAATCTACATCTCCTAATGTAATTGTTCCACTATAATTCTTTAACTGTTTGAATATGATCTTTAATAATGTAGATTTCCCACAACCTGATTCACCTAAGATTAAGTATTTCTTGCCTTCTTCAAATTTTTGAGAGAATTGATGAATGACTTCTGGTTTCTCAGGATAAGAAAATGACAGAGAATCAATTGTAAGATCCTTGTTTTTGATTTCATTTGATGTAACTTTAGGTAATTCCTGAAGTGCTGTCTTTTCTTGATATACACTTTCATAACCAAAATAAGAAGTATACCCAGACATCATCGATGTAATGTTATTAAACAATGTTCCTGCAAGTTGTCCTACTGTTAAAACTGTTCCAGGTTGTACATAACCCAGTATGATCATAAAAACATCAAATAACATTAATAGTCTTTGAGCCAACGCACTTTCAAAATATGGAAGTAATGTAAGGAGATCTTTTATGTTATTTAGCTTGTTTCTTTTTCCTTCATAACAAGAAGTAATTGATGTAATTTTATTACACATTGTTTGTTTCTCATTGTATGCATCCCAAACATTGTATCCATGTAATACATCACTAGAATTCCCTAAAAATTCTTTCTGTAATTTAGATAATTGCATCTCATTTTTACTTGCAGGCTTCTTAACAATCTTCGTCATAAAAGAATTCAAACCAAACAAGCATATTGAAAATAACATAATTCCCCAATGCACATAAATCATAGCGAATATCGCAAATAGCGCATTTATAAATCCATCAAATATCGCAAATACGCTTTTCACTGCTGCTTCAATACGTACTACATCATTATTTAATGCAGAATTATAGTAATCAACATCAACATTCTCATTCTGAGACATTGCTTCACCAACTTCATAACGATATTGTATTAATGCATACTTCACACATTTATTTTGCATCACATAAAATAGATAATTTGTAGAATGTGCTAATGTCCAAAATAAGATATTAAGTAATTCTGCATAAAATGCAGAAATGTAGTTTTTATCGATAACATTCTGAAGTAAATTTGTATTATTTAGCGCTGCTAGAATTGTTAAAAATGCGGGTAATATTGCGATAGCGCCTGTTAATATTGCATAAGGATAATGTCCTTTTAATAACATGTATACTTTCTTTTGGCTTACTTTTTTGTTTTCCATAAACCCTCCTTCAAATATTACTATATAATATATTGTAATATTTGATGTAGAAGTCAATATTGTTTGTCAAATCCGTCAACTTCTCGTGAATTTTATCGTTAACTTTCGACGGAATCGTGACTAAACAACGGATTTGTATCGTTTAGCCAAG
>CAVJMM010000039.1:0-20211 GCA_963650865.1 Eubacterium sp. AM49-13BH
TAGTAAGCGAAGCCACATGAGGTACACACATTGTTAAATCGTATATTAGTACTAATTGACAATGGTTTAGCTCGATAATGTTGCTAAGGCTTTGAATTTTGATGAGTACTAAATACACTGGATTCACCAATGGTTTAGACCAGAACGTTACAATGAGAGCAATCATGTACGGTACTAAGCATACTAGATTTACCAATGGTTTAGACAGATGTTGTTATTGCTGAAGATACACAAACGTACTAAGCATACTAGATTTACCAATGGTTTAGACATACTAATAATTTAAATAATCTTCCAATTGAGTACTAAACATACTATACATACTTAATAAAATATTTAATGAAAAATAAAAGTTTTGGATCTATTTAAGCGTAGAAACAAAGCCCGTTTGTGTTCTAAACGTACTAGAAATGGCAATGGTTTGGATCTTAAGCAATACATAGATTGAATAAAATCTCGTTCTAAACATGTAAAATTTGACGAAGTAAAAAGTAAAAAAATACATTTCAAATATCGTAAAGTGCTGATGAAAAATTCAGTGCTTTTTTTTATGAAAATACCCAAAATAAACTGTCCTAGTAGCTTTGAAGTACTCTAAAGTCACTAGGACGATTTATTTACGAAAATACTTAAAATTTCTCTTGTAATATCACGAAATATAAAGTAATTTTGAATTGTGAAATGAGGTATTAAAATGGAAAATGAACGTAAATATTGTATAAATCTAAATGGAAGAAATTTGGTGCAACAAGATGAACAGGGCAGACGTTTGGCAACTACCAAGATTGCTTTTGAGCATGATACTCCAATGGAAGAAGATGATTTTGTAGAATCTATTACAAATTCCAAAAAGTTCTGTGTAATCATGCATGATTTCTTAAACAAAGGTACTTACTTTAGAATGTTAGGAAAAGTAAATGCACATGATCTTAAGTCTCTAGCAATCAACTTTATCTCTTCCTTATCAATGACTTATGTTGCTGCATATGGAGAAGAGGCAATGGAAGATTTTAGAGAAAATCTCAGAAGCATTATAGATAATGATAAGTATTGGGATGGAATCATTGAACAATACAGAAAGAAAATGAGTCGAAAATAACATGAAAGGTGCTTATATTAGCATCTTTTTTAATTCTAAGCAGTAAAAAGAATGTCAAAGTAATAAATGTTATGGTATAGTATAAGCATAAAGATAAGATTTTGTATGTTTTATTGAGCGTAAGCTCATTCCTTGATGATTAAGTGCTTGAACAGAGATAAGCACACGAAAATCCTTTTTTAATGGATGAATGGTAAGGGGTGAACAAAGTGTATGTTCAAAATGACTGCAAAATCTTTTTCTTTATCTGCCAAAAGGCAGGTCATGTAAAATGTAAAAAAAAGAAAGAGAGGAATTTATCATGGCATTAGCATTAAATGAAGTAACATTATTAGGAAGATTAACAAAGGATGTAGAAGTTAGAAAGACAGCAAGTGGGCTTTCAGTAGCTCAGTTCTCCGTAGCTGTACCAAGAAAGACAAAATCAGCTAACGGTACTCAAGAAACTGATTTTATCAACTGTGTTGCTTGGAGACAATCTGCTGATTATTTAGCTCAGTATGCTCACAAGGGCGATCAAGTCCTTGTTAAAGGTCGCATCCAAGTTCGTCCTTACACAACACAAGATGGTCAAAACCGTCAAGCGTTTGAAGTAATTTGTGAAGAAGTTTCTTCACAAGCGAAAGTTGGAGCATCAACAGGTGCTACACAGAATGCAGGTGGTTATCAGCAGTCAGCACCTCAGCAACAGAATAACTTCAACTCATATGAGCCAGAACAAACCTTTACAGGTGATGTCTCAGATGACAATCTTTACTTCTAATTAGAAGAAAGATGAAGTGATAAAAGGTGAAGAGAAATCTTCACTTTTTATTTTGTTTGCAAAAGGTAAAGAAAAAATGAATACATGTTATAATGGCTTTAAGAAAGGTCTAGTAAAGGCGTGTGTATGACAAAAAAATCATTTGAACATATAAGAAACAATGAAGAATTGAATGATATATGTCAATACAAGGGAAAAGGTATTACTTTTGATCTTGTTGATAAGATAACAGCAATCAATATGTTGGCTAACGAGACATTGCAGCTTGATCTACCAACATTAGTTTCTACATTTTCTCATTCCAAAGTATTCAAGGATATGAATGATTTTGATACAGGATTCTGGCTTAAACCTACTGAAGAATTAACAGAGTTATTTCTGAAAGAGGTAGCTGAAAATGGAATACACAAGATTGATGAGGCTGCAATACTAGAAAAACTATAAGCTGATTAAAGGGAAGAAGAAAAACACTTCTTCCTTTTTTTATTTCTAAAAGAGGTACAGATATGGAAGAAACAGTAACGCTCCAATGGTGGAATACCATTGGATTTAAGGAATTAAATAAGGTTTTGATTGGCGGTCAGGAATTATTACCTGTTAGAATCGTCAATTCTAGAATCGGTAACGTCCCTTTGACAAACCTAATTAACTTGCCAAGTAGCATCAATACAGATGAACTTACTCAAATCATAAATGAAGAGGGTATTCCTGCGATTGACTCTAGTAAGCAAGAAGGAAAAACATGTGACGTAGTAATTAAATTGTAAAAGAAAGAAAAGAGAGGCAAAAAAGAAAGATTATGAGTTTTCACAGAATTTTAACAGGAAGCGGAATGAAAGCTTCAAAGGTACAGTTGTACAAAAATGTTCAAAACATTAACGAAGAAACATGCGGTAACGCAAATGGATTTATCTCATCAGTAATCGTACATCACGAAAGCGATCACCTAGAGTATGGTCAATATCTAAATGCTTTAGCAAGATTACTTGTAATTATGCACAAAGCTACAGGTGTTGATTACGAAGGTATCAATAACTTTGGTGGTGTGACTGTAGATAGAACTAATAATGTTATTTATGCTGAGTATTGCGATGCTACTCCAAGTGAATTTGCTAATGGAACTGACTTTGCAAAAGCAAATAAAACACTGTTGAGAATTGGAATGGATCCATTCACAATCAGTGCGAACTGTCTCAACGGGCAGACTGGAGAAGTAACTAGATATACACCATGTACTAATAAGCCTAAAACAGGTGAAAGAACAGGTGCAGCAGCATTATTTGGATATTTGTGTTATCTCAGATTCGCTGAGGTTAAAACAAACGTAGAAACACATTTACAGGAAGAGCTAGTAGAATGTTGTGCAATGTCAAATGCAGAATTCGTCTATAACTTTATTATGGATCTTCAAGCAGTGATTCGTTATAAAGAAGAATTTGAAGAAAATGGATATGATTGTCCTGCATTTGGAGAAATTCAACCTATGATGGCATCATTTGTTGCAAAAGATAAGATTGACTTTGATGAAACAGCAAATCCAGAAACATTTGGAGATTTCAGTGGTTTTGAAATTGCTTGGGGATTAACAAATGTTAATGACGTTTCTTCAACTCATTTGCTAAAGGATCTTGTTGGTAAATATGACTTTGATCCAACAAGAGAAAGAACAATTGAAGAAAAGAGAATCTTAAATGAAATGCGTAAGTCATTAGATGGTGATATGTATGTCAGTGATACACTTGTTGATATGGCAACAGACATCAAAATGTCTACAAATATGCGTTTCAAATTCAGAGATTACATGTTAAAAGGACCAACTGGAACAGGTAAAACAACAATGTGCAAGGTATTAGGCTTGCTATTGAACCTACCAGTAGTCACATTCTCATGTGATCCTGATACAGACCAACTTGCTTTAGGTTGTTCCGTTATTCCTAATGCAAAAGCATCTGATGATGATACTGCTCAAAATATTGATATGAATTCCTTCTTGGAATCCATGCCAAGTTTTGACGATATGCTTCTTGATCCATGTATGTGCTTTAAGCAAATTACTGGAACAGATAAAGTAGATGCTACTTCTGAGGATTGCACAAAAGCAATTCTAAGTAAGTGGGGAGAAGTACAAACAAAGCAGGCACAAGGCTTCAGATACGTTTATTCAAACATTGCTAAGGCAATGAAATACGGATGGATCGTAGAAGTACAAGAACCTACTGTTATTCAAAGACCAGGTGTTCTGACTGCCCTAAACGCATTGACAGACGATTGCGGAAAACTTGATCTAGCAAATGGAGAAACGATCTATCGTCATCCAGATGCAATTATGATCTATACAACAAACTTAAATTTGGAAGGATGCTTTGAGATGAACCAATCTCAAAAGTCTCGTTTCTCACAGAGAACGATTGAACTTCCAAGCGAAGAAGAGTTGGTTAAGAGATTGATGCAATCAACTGGATATGAAAATGAAGATGTTGCTAAAAAGATGGTAAAGGTTTATTCACTTGCAGATAACTATGCTAAGAGCAAAGCTATTTGTGATGGTGCTATCGACTTCCGTGCATTACAAGCATGGGCTACAGCAAATATGATTCGTAGAAATAAAGTATACGAAAACGGTATTACTGAGTTCATTGAAAAATGTACAGATGATCCTGCACAAAAGGCAATCTTTATTACAAGTTGCTTAGAGAACCAATTTGCACCATCTAAGGTGACTTCTAAGGGTATCAAAGATTTAAGAAGAACAAGATTATAAAGAGAAGAACAATTGAGTTCTTCTCTTTATTCATTAAAAACATAAAGGAGAGGCAAAAAAATGAAAGAATTTAATAAAGAAGTTTTAATCGACTATTTTGAGAGTCAAAATTGGAGTGTTAATGAGTTAGAAAGCAAAACACCAAACGAGATTTGGTTTGAAATTGAAACACATTCACCAGCTGGTGAAGATCTAGTGGAAGACTTATTGTTTTCACCAAACCTAAAATCCTTTTTAAAGGAATTAGCAAGCTTATATTATGATTTTGACGAACAAGAACATGTAAAAATGTGGCTTGAAGCAGACCATGTTGATGGTGTTCCAGATGTGTTTGAATTGGTGGATGATGCAAAAGCAATCAAAGAAATGTACAGAGACTTGTACTTTGGAGCAAGTGTTTTATGAGAAACTATGCTTTAGAAGTACAAAATGAGTTGAATTCTTTAAAGTCTACTATGACAGATGAAGAATTCTTCTCATCCGATTTTTTCTCTAGATATTTAGAAAACTACATCAAAAGTAGTGTTCAAGGATGGAAAAGAGGAAAACAGATCATAGTACATAATACCTTTGATCCTGAAGGTGCATTAACTGCCTGCACAAATGGAAATCTCGTAAAGAACAATATCTATGATTCTATCATTCAGCAAATGGATGATAGATCAGATAAGTTCTATGGTAACTGTGGTAAGGTAAGTCATGAAATTTGGCACATCTTATTCACAAACTTCCAAACACATATGGCTCATGTAAATGCTTGGGAATCAAAAGAGTTTGAGTGGTTGGTTCAACCAACACATCCAAAAGCAGATGAAGTAAAAAAAGCATTAAATACGCAAAGAAATGTAAAGGTCTTGATGAAAAGATTGATGCAAGAAATTGCGAATATCTATGAAGATGCTTATATCAACATCAAAGGGTGTCTAGCAATGCCAGGAATTCCTGCAAATGGATTTATTCTTTACAATAATACACTCATCAAGGAATATGGTACTTTAAACAAGATCCTTGAAAATGACGTATTATTAGCGTTGCTACAGATCATGCACTTAAAAAGCATGAATGCACCTCTAAAGATGGATGGGAAAATAACTGAGGAGCAAGAGCAAAAGTATCTCTACATCAAAGAGATTCTTGAATCAGCTTCAGTTTATACTAATGCATTGCTATATGAATCAAATGGAAAGGAAAGAGCTAGACTTGTGGATGAAGTATTGATTTGCTTATATCCAATGGTCAAAGAACTCATTCCTGAAAATCCAGGAGAGGGCGGTTCTGGTGATGAAGGAAATGCTGAAGAAAGTGATTCAGAAGGAACTTCACAAGGAAGTGAAGGGAAATCTAAAAGCAGTTCTTCAAGTGAATCTTCTGAATCATCAGAGAACGACTCATCTAGTAGCAGTTCTGAAAGCTCCAGTTCAAGTGATAGTTCCGACAGCTCAAGCAGCAGTTCAGATAGTGAATCTTCCAGTGATGGAAGTGAATCATCAGATATTACAGAAGAAGTTTTGGAACAACTTTTGAAGGATATTGAAGAAAAGATGAATGAAACTGAAGTGCCTGAAGGAAACACGACTCCTGTAGATGAAGACTTCACAAAAAAAGAAATGGAAGAGAAAAATAAAGAAATGTCCGAAAAAACTGAATCTGAATCAACTGGAATGGATGAAGATGCTGCAAAGCAAGCATTTGATTCCATTGAATCAGAAGTGATGGAAGATATTTCTAAAAAGAATGTTGAAGTACAACATTCTAAAGATTTAAAAGATGAATCGAAAGAAATCATGAAAGGCTTGGAAGAAGAGTCTTTCAAAGAAATGGAAGCAGATATGAACTTAGCTTCAGGAAGATATACAGAAAATCTGAAGTATGAAGGTGCAAAGATCTATCACTATAACGTGCGTAGAATGACTGGAATCAATGAAGGAATTCTTCGGAGATACGAAATGGAATCATCATATGTCGAAGAACAAGCTAATACAACGATCAGACAGTTGAAAAAGATACTGAAAGATCAAGAAAAGAGCATGTTCGCAACTGGTTATCGCATGGGTGGAAGATTTGATGCTAAAAGTGTTGCTCGTTCTGAATTCTATAAAGATGGAAAAATCTTTAAAAGAAAGACAGAAAAAAGCACTGCTGATGTCTGTTTCTCACTTTTGATTGATGAATCAGGATCTATGTCTATTCATAGCAAGATACGACAAGCTAGAAAGACTGCCATTCTATTGGAAAAGGTTCTAACAGAACTTGATATACCATTTATGATCACTGGTCACACTCAAATTGGTGATTGTGATGTAACAATGGATGTATTTAAAGACTTTGATTCAGTTGATGGAGAAGATAAATATCGTCTTTCATCTATTGAGGCACAAGGAAGCAATGTAGATGGTATGGCTATTGCTTACAACTGTGAAAAACTTCTTAAAAGAAACGAAAAGAAGAAAGTACTCATTGTAATCAGTGATGGTTTGCCTGCTGCATATGGAATGAATACGCAAGATAGTTTGAAACTTGCGATTCAGATGGTTCAAAAGTATAGAAAGAAAGGAATTGAAGTATTTGGAGCTGTCATTGATGGCGAAAAAGAAAGAATCCAAGAAATCTATGGTGATAGGACAATGGATTGCACGGATCTTGAATCACTTAGTCCTGAATTATGCGGATTAGTAAAGCGATTCATCATCAAAAAATAATTTGTATTAAAAAAGAACTTGTATGTTATTGGGTAAAACCGATACATGCAAGTTTTTTTATTTGCATAAAAAAAGCACTACAATGAGTGCTTTTCCACCGAATCTTATTCTTGCCTGTGTGGTGCTAAGTTAGTGCATTACAGTGAATGTATCTTTGTTTCCAAAGTGCCTAGCTCAGAGACCACTGTGGACTGTAGTAATCAGTGATAAAAGTATATTATCACATAAGTTGAAGATAAACAATTTGTCCTAGTAGCTTTTTATTGTTTTTAACCACTAGGACAAACCAACTTGACAGCAGTCTAAAGAATTTATTCGATATTTGTTAACAATTCTTCAATTGTTACTGTTCCTGTTTCAATCGTAGGCAAAACATGATTCTTCATATCATTCTTAATTAAATCAGTGATATAACGATTGAAGTTACAATGGTCTTCGGGTTGAGTTTGAGCAATTCTAGTGTTCATTGCAGTAATAATCTCTGCATCAGGTCTTTCTTCATCACTTAGAAGGGAAGTTCTGATACGAACACCTCTTTCAATATACTTGCTTGCGGTATAATTCTTTATCTTTTCTTCTCTTGCAAGTTCAAGCATATCTATAATCTGCTCATCAGTAACATTAACCTCTAACACCTTAAAGATAGCTTTTGCAACTTGGAAATTAGGTCGCATTTCCTTTGTTCTATACCTTTGTAAAGAACGAGGGGAAATCTCAATGCTTTCCTCAGCTGCCAACTTTTTGGAAAGAGTTGAGCAATTCATTTGCTTTCTACTAAGTGCTAAATCGTAAATTGTAAAAAAGTTACACAAGTTGTTATTTATTCTTGTCATATTCTGTTCTAATCCTCCTTATCTTTTTTACAAGTAAAGTCTAGCATCCAAAAAGTCGTGGTTTTGTTTATTGGGCGCCCAAAAAGTTTGAAACACCACAAAAAGTCCAGACATGTATGCGACATAAAGTGAGGTGGAAATGTAAAAACTTCCACATATTTATGTTTTATATTCAAACAAAGAGAGGCAGACGCATAAATGGCAATCGCTGTATTGCCATTTATAAAAATTCGTTTTTATTCAATGCTACTAGGACAATATTATTTATATTTTGCTGTTTATATGATATAGTATCAGTAATAAGATCAGGTTAAGTATGTTACAGTAGCGTTAAGCTACAAATCTTTGTGAATAAACATTATTTTTTGTAATGTGCCAATTGTTGAAGTGAGAGTAGACAGATATTGAGCAAACAAAGTGTATGTAAGCATCTTTTACCTGATCTTTTTTTATGTTCAAAGAGATAAAAAAGAAAGAGAGGTAAAAGAACATGAAAACATTTTTAAAGAATTTGGTTACAACTATGAGAAAGGATCCAACTAGCGAAGGATTCATTTCAACACCTGAAGGATTTATCACTTTAGATGATTCTTTCTATGGTGATGAGGAAGATGATGGACTTAATGTTCATCAGTTCTCACACAAGGAAACAGAATTACTCATGTTTCCTATCGGAAGATGATAAGTTTGTAATCACTAGAAAGAGGCAGTCTAAAAGGGCTGTCTTTTTCTATTCTGAAAAAGAATGAGAGGTAAAGAAAGGTATGGAAGATAAAAAGATTTTATCATTCAAAGAAGCTGATTCAATGATCGGCTATGTAGATGAAAAGGAAAAGAATTCAGAATGGATTGAAGATGTTTCAATCGAAGATGTAGAGTTCCTTGCTGTTACGGATGTTTCCGAACTTCCAACAACAGCAAAAGAAGCTGATTTTAGTACCGTAGAAACTGGAACACAGTTATTTATGCTTATTCCAGAAAAGTCAGAACCAATCCCTATTAGAGATTGTGCTATTCAGTCTATCTATGACAGAGTGAGAGTAAGATGTGGTTTCACATCAGCACTTCCACCTGAAAGACGTGCTGAATGGCTTACAGAAGCGGCACAATACATCAACGTTTCATGTCGTGGGGGCAACTCCAATGCAAGAGTAGAAGCAAAGAAAGGAAAGAAAAAAGGAATTTTGTCTATCGTAGATGATAAGGTTTCATGTTTCTTATCTGGAAATGGCACAAGTAATGATTACGTCTGCCATTCCTCTTCACAGCTTTTAATCAATGCAAGAGATGTTGTTGATGGAATCGGTGAAACACAGAAATTCCAAGGTTTCTATTCCTACACAGGAATGGATGCTAACTGGCTTACTGATAAAGAAGTCAGTGGAATTGACGATTTTGGAACATTCTATGTTGAGTTTCATGTCAGTTCAAGTGATGTAGGATTAGGTGCTATTAGCATTGGTGGAAGAATCACTGATGGATTAGGTACAAATATTCCTATTGGCGGTAAAGAAAAGATCCTTCATAGAAGAAATACTTCTAGAGAGGATGTTCTTGAAGCACTAGATGCTGTTAGTAAGTGTATTGATAGTACAAAAGCAGATATGGAAAAACTCAAGCGAATTGTCGTTGAGTATCCAATTCCATGTTTGCAACGTGTGATTAAAGAACTTGATTTACCATTAAAAACATCACTAGAGATAATCTCAAACTATCGTGAAGTATATGGTAGTGGAGCAGCTAACGGATACACATTGTATTTAGTTCTTTGTCAGATTATCGGAAGACTTGAAGAAGTTGAACCAGAAGCGTTCAATTACAGAAACTCGCAAGAGAGAAACGTTTTAAAAGCATTGTCTCCTAAGGTCTGGGAAAACAATGATTATCCAGAAAAGATTATTTAAAGGAAGGTAAAAAAATTATGAAAAACAAAGAAGAAGCAAAAAAATTTTTTATATTGATTGCATCTGTGTGTGGTCCATTATGGCTTAATTATTATCTGCAAACTAATGAAATTTTAAATGAATATTTTAAAAATTCATTGATTGTAGTTCTTATCTTTTTGATGATGTTATTCTTGATATCGGAATTTATGGAAGAGAAAAAAGATGAGGTGCAGAAAAAAGCAATAAAAGAAGATTCACAGAAATTCAAAGAAATTGTTACAAATGATACTGCAAAAGCAAAATTAGATACCAATTTAAGGGAATATAATTTTAGAATACCTTTATTGTTTATTTTGATGTTATATATTCTAATGTTGTGTAATGCCCTTGATGCTCTAGGATTTAATATTAGTAACTGTCAATTGATTTTGTGCTTTGCAACTTTTACTTTCACATATGTACAATCAAAAAGTGGTGGTAAATCATGAAATACGTTTTATATCCTATAAACGAGTATTCCGTTGAATTGCCATTATACTTTTCAAGCTATGTTGAAGCGGTTGTGTATGGTATCAAAGCGTATGGAGAAACAAATTTTCTTGTTGAAAGACAAGAATTACAAGAAGCATAAGAATAAGAAGAAGGTACATATTACGGTATGTACTTTCTTTGTTTTTTAAGAAAGAGGTAAAGAAAATGAAAAAAGAATATAAGATTGATTTTGTTAATGAAAGAAAAGATGCTTTTCAACGTGAAGAAGAAAAGTTCAATGGTTTGGAAAGCCAAGGAATTGAGCCTAGCAATCCTGTAAAGATCGTAGATATCGAAACATTAAGTCATGATGAATGGCTTTCTTATAGAAGAAACGGTTTTGGTGGTTCAGATGCAGGTGTCATCTTAGGTGTAAATCATTGGACTGATATGGAAAATCTCTTCAGAGATAAAAAAGGAATGTCTGTTCCTGAGAAGATTGATTACAAAAAGCAAGCCATGTTTGACATGGGACATCTTGCTGAAGATGTAATTGGTAGAATCATTGAAGGAAAGACTCATTTTAAAGTGTTCAAAGACAACTGGATGTATCATCATTCAGCATATCCTTGGATGCTCGCTGACTGTGACTTGTTTGCATACGATCTAGATGGTTGTAAAGTCGGAATCGAATGTAAATATATCAATCCAGAAGATCTAAAGATGAAATGGCACTCAGGAGTGTATGGAAAAGATGCTAAAGTAGGTAATTTATCTTACTTGGTACAATGCAGACACTATATGAGCGTTATGAATCTAGATAGATGGTACTTATGTGTATGGGGTGGTAACAACGCTGATGATATCGTTATTATCAGAGTTGAAAGAGATTATGCTTTCGAGCGTGATCTTATCATTGCCGAAGATAAAGCATGGCACGATATCGAAAACGATATTGTTCCTGTTGTATCTAGTAAAACAGATACAGCTTTTGAAAAGGTAGCTGCTGCATATGAATTTGATGAAGAAGTCACAGAATACGAAAAACTTCCTAAAGAACTACAACAAATTGCAGAGAAGTATTGTTCTTTAAGCGATGATATCTCAGCTTACAATGCTGAAATCAAAACATTAAAAGAACAAAGAACAGCTTTGCAGGAAAAACTATTAGACTCAATGGATGGCAAGTCTCCTAGAGGCGTAATTGCTATTGATGATGAAAATAGCTATGTAGTCACTTATTTATCGAGTGGAAACTCTACATCATTTGATTGGAAGGGACTGAAGGATGCTGATCCAGAAACTTTCCAATATCTCGTAGAGAATGGATTTTTCAAACAATCAAAGAAAGCTCCAACTTTCAAAGTGGTTGAAAAACAAAACAAATATATTTAAGGAAGGACAAAGATATGAGTAATAATAAACAAAGAAAAGCTCCATTTACTGAAGACTTTGTATTTAACAAAGTCTTAGAAAGAAACAGAGATTTAGCTATTGAAATTTTGAAATTAGCGGCAGGTGATGAAATTGCAGGAATAGATCTGGATTCTATTGTTGTTCGTCAACAAGAAACCAAGGATCCTGTAATTGATGCGAAGTCAGTACGATATGATATTTATATGGTGAATGATAATACCGAAATGTTTGATATCGAAATGCAAACAACGGATAATAAAAATTTGCCAAAAAGATCTAGATATTATATTGCAGCGAATGACGTTGATAATATCCAAAAAGGGACAGAGTACAAAGATCTACCGAAAACGATAGTTATCTTTATTTGTACTTTTGATCCATTTGGATTAGGTTATCAAAAATATGTTGCTAAAGAGAGATTGTTTGTTGATGGTGATTATAAAGAAGATGTAACTGAATCAGGTAATTATGATCCAGAATATGCTAAAATATACTTGAACTCAGGGGATTATAAGTATCGCAATACAGAAGGTGAATTATATGATTTCCTACGCTATGTGAATACACAAAATCCTAATAATACATTTACTGATGAATTACAAAAACAAGTTGATATAGTTAATATCAGAGAGAGGACTTATATTATGACATTGTTAGAAAAATATGATGATTATATGGAAAAAGGTGAAAAAATAGGTAAAGAAATAGGATTAAAGGATGGTAAGTTGATTGGACTAAAAGCAATGATTCAAACTTTGAAACCTATTTTGAAATCATTTGATTCTATATATTCAGAAATTGAAAAGAATCCAGATTTTGAGGAATTCTCAAAAGAAGAAATTCAAAAAATCTATGATTCATTCTGAAACTAAAAAAGATGTAAAGAGGTATGGTGAAAGCTGTATCTCTTTATTATTATGTAAAGAGAGAGGCATAAATGGAAAATAAAGAAATTATTACAATTACTGGAAGATACGTTTCTAGATTAAACGCTAGATATAACAGTGATTATTGCATCAATAAGATTTATCTAAAGGAAAGTGATAGCTTACCTCTAGATGTAATTAACAAAAACAAAAAGGGAAATGGATGGGAGATTACAATTGTTGGTTATAATCTTCCTACATCAAAAGCCAAGTATTATGGAGAATGGATTCAAAATGCAAAGTATGGAACACAATTTAAGGTTTCTACTTATGAATTCGTTACTCCTGATACAAAGAAAGGAATCGTAAGTTTCCTTTCATCTAAAACATTTAAAGGAATTGGTAAGAAGACTGCCGAAGCAATTGTATCTGAGTTCGGTATGGAATCTATCAATGTAATTAAAAATGAGCCTACAAAACTTCTTATCATCAAAGGAATGAACTATCACAAGATTGATTTCATTTCTAAGAAATTAAAAGTTACAGAGTACTATAACAAGTTGGCTTTGTATCTCAATACTTATGGAAGTGTTGAAAGCTCAAAAATCATGAAAATAGCTAATAAGTTCGGTGAGAAAGCACTAGAAACAGTACAAGCAAATCCTTATTCCATCACAGAAGTTGAAGGGGTTGGATTCGCAACTGCCGACAATGTAGCTAAGTCAATCGCTCAAAGTATGACAATTCCAGAAGAAATTAAAAACCTTTTGGGATCTTATCAAAGAATCAGTTCAGCTACGAAACATGAATTGAAAACAAATAGCACACGAACAGGTGGTACTTTCACGGATTACAATGATATATTCAACATGGTATATCATTTACTCAATGATGGTTTGTCACAAGTCGTTGTGTCAAAAGAAGAATTGTCTGAAGCCTTCAAAAAGATGGCAGCAAACAAGGATATCATTGTTTTTAAGATTGATGGACGTACAACTGTCTTTGATGAAGAGTCAAATCGTGATGAAAAGGATATTGCTTTTCATCTTATGAATATGCTTGATACTCCAATTGATGAAAAGGAACAAGAAGCATATGAAAAAGCGTTTGATAATGTTAAGGAAAAGGCAAAAATTCCTTTTTCCGAAGATCAGCAAGAAGCCATTAGAAATATCTTAAAAAACAAGGTATCTATTTTGAATGGTGGACCAGGAACAGGTAAATCAACTTGTTTAAAAGCAATTATTGATTGCTATAAAGCTGTAAATGGAAGAGGTGTTAATGTCACTCAAGTTGCACCAACTGGTAAAGCTGCTAGACGTATGACAGAATCAACAGGTTTGCCTGCTGATACGATTCATAGAACTTGTGGAATCTACACAAATTCTGACTTGAATAAAGGCGGCAATAATGCAATTCCAGAGGGTTTAATTATCTGTGATGAGTGTTCAATGGTAGATACTGCTGTTATGCGTTGCTTGGTAACACAAATTCATCCAGAAAAATCAAAATTGATTTTAGTTGGTGATGCTGATCAGTTGCCATCTGTGGGAGCAGGAGCTGTATTGCGTGATATGATCGCATCAGAGGTCATTCCAACATATAAGCTAACAGTCAACCATAGACAAGCAAATGGTGCAGGCTTGATCATCGAAAATGCTCGTAAAATGAATCAAGGAAGAACTGATTTGGAATACAACGAAGAAAGATTCAACTTGGTTCAAGCAGGCAGTGAAGATGATGCTTTAGAAAAGGTATTAAAAGTATATGATGAGGAATGTCGTAAATGGGGTATCGACAATGTTGCTATCCTTTGTCCAAGAAGGCAAAAGGTAAAAGTGTGTGTTGAGAATATCAACTCATACTTGCAGAACATTGTTAATCCAAAAATAAATGGAGATACATCCATCACGATTGGTAAACAGGAATTCAGAGTCCGTGATAGAGTAATTCAGATGAAAAATACTGAATTTGCTTCTAATGGTGACGTTGGTATTATCAAATCAATCACATTTGAAAAAAATGATGATGATGATGGTGAACTAATCGTTACAATTGCTTTTGAAGGTGGAAATACTTGCGAGTATACTGCTGAAGATATGGCAAATGTAAGTTTAGCTTATGCTTTAACGATCCATAAATCACAAGGTTCTGAATACAAATCTGTTATCATGCCATTTCTAAGTTCTCAGAAATGTGCTTTATTCCAAAGAAACTTGATCTATACAGGTACAACACGTTGCAAGGAAAAGCTAACAATCGTTGGTGATCTAAATGCAATCAATACTTGTATCAAATCAAACAGTGGAACAAAAAGAAATACTTTGTTAGAGCAAAGACTAAGAAAATATAAAGGAAAGTAGGAAGCTATGAAAGGTAGCTTCCTTTCTTTTTTAGAGAAAAAATTCAAATTAAAGATAAAGGAAAGGTGGTAAAACTATGATCTATACATTTGAAATTAAAGAAACTCTGAGCAGGCTTGTAAGTATTAAAGCTAACTCTGAGGAAGAAGCAAGCCGATACCTTGATTCTCTTTACATTGATAAAGGGGAAATTGTATTGGATGCTGATGATTATCATGGAGATAATGAAATCATCAAATTTGATTCTGTAGATGAATCAAAAGAATCTGAAGAAAATAATGTTGATTATGATATTACAATAGGATTCTAAAAAAAGCTCTCATTAGTTTGAGAGTCTTTTTTATGCCTTTTACCAGTAAGGTTTATAATTTTGCCTTTTTGCTTTGCTATGATTAGTTACATGTTGTTCTGCTTCTTCTTTAGTCGCATATAATTTAGAATCTCTAACTCTTATGCCACCAAAAGTATCAAGAAAGCGGATCGTACAAAAGCCATTTGCACAATTGATTATCTTTGCTTCTTTGACTTCTACATTAGAACGCACAAAGTAAACGATTTGGTCTTTTTTATATTTGTTCATGATTCTATTATAGAAGACATAATTCATTTTGTCCTAGTAGCTTTAAACATAATTTAGTCACTATGACAGTTTATTTTATAGGTTTTTACAGTGAAATATGATATAGTATAAACATAAAGATCAGGTTTTGTTTGTTTTAGAGTGTAGCGGTCGTTAGCCTAGTGAAAGGTATCCTGCAAAACTCACTAATTTTGATACGCATTATTTTTGTAATGCATCACAGAAAACAGACTCATAACTTGGTCTTTTTTCTTGTTTGTTTATTTCGATAAGTGTAATCGAATGGCAGGCAAGATTTTTTTATTTGACATCTGCTAAAGAGGCAGAAAAAAGAAAGAGAGGTAAGTAAGATGTCAGAATTTGAAAAAATCTTCAAAACACTAGGAGCTATTGATGTCTCCAAGGAAGCAAAAGCACTTCCACAAAAGAAGGATGGAAAAAACCTGAAGTATTTGTCATGGGCTAAGATGGTAGAAATTCTGGATGCTAATTATCCAGAATGGAACTTCCGCATCCATGAATTCAATGCTGATGGTGTTGAACTAGCAGAAGGGCAACATGGTTACCTATATCAGAAGTTATTGACTGATGTATTGGTAACAAGAAAAGAAGAGTCTGGTAAAGATGATAGAGGTAATATTTTGTATATGAATATGCCTGTACTCAATCCTGTAACTGGAGAAGCACTCTACACAAAATCTTGTGTAGGTTACAACGTAAAAACTTCTATTACAATCAATGATGTCACAAGAGAAATGTGGCTTTATGTAATGGATAGTCACAATCAACCATGTAAGGATAAGCCTTATGTAGTAAGTGGCAGAAGTTTCAGCTACTCAGTTCCAAGTATCTCAGCAGATCTATTAAACAAGTCAATCATGCGTTGTCTTGTTAAAAATGCTGCAATGTTTGGATTAGGATTGAATCTCTATAATGGAGAAGATCTACCAGTTGTTGATGAAGAAATCACTGAAGAAGTGGTTTCAACGCCAGTTCCTACTGTACAAAAGAAAGAACAAGTTGTAGTAACGCCTAAAAAGGTTGAACCACAACCAAAGTTCCAACCAACAGCTGCTAAGGCTCCAGAGCCAGTAAAAGCAACTGTACCACCAGTTCAACCAAAACCTACAGCAAAGGTCAATGCTGCTGAACCAGTAGCAAAGATTCCTGAAATGGTAGAAGATAAATCTTTAATGAGTCTAACAGATGCGTTAAAGATTCACGTTGGAAAAGATAGAACTTTCCAATATTTTCTAGATGCAGGTGGAAAAGGATTAACTGCTGACCAACAGAAGAATTCAAAAGCTAGATTAGTTTCTTTTTCTAGCAGAAATGATGAAATTGGAAAAGCAGCTAGATCAATTCTAAATGCCTTGGAGAGAGGAGAGTGTTCTTTTCAACAAGCATAAGTTAATGTAAATTATTGTAAGAGAGGGTTAACTCCTTCTCTTACATCCTTTTAAAAAGGAGAGAGGCAATGAGTAAAGAGAAAGAAAAAAAAGGATTTCCATTCAACTTTCGGTTTGTTTTGGAAGTAGATGTTCCTGAATATGTTTCATACAGGAACTCAAATCCTAATGAAATACAAACAGACTGCCCGTTCTGTGGTGAAGGCAAAGGAAAAGGTAAGTTGTATATCAATACGTACAAGAATACTTATTACTGCCAACACTGCAAGTCACACGGTGGTATGTTGCAATTTCATAAGGAGATCAAACACTTCCCAACAAACAAGGAAGCAATGCACGATCTAATGAAAGTTTTAGAGAAAACACCTGAAGAAAAGCGAAATGCTATTAAACAGGAAGTTGCTTTGAATACAACAAAGAAAACTGATTCACAAGTAGCAGATATTGCTACAAGACATGTTTGCTATACAAGATTGATTCAGAATTCTGATTTATCAATTCCAGATAAAACAGATTTGATCAATCGTGGATTAAGTGAAGAACAAATTAGAAGATTAGGAATTGTATCAACACCTGCACTTTGTAAAACAATTGCAGAAAGAACGGTTACTGATTTAAGTGATGATCCAAAAATCAAAGCAGCAATAATAAAAAGAATCCAAGAAAAAGGGAGTTACATTCCTGGAATCTATCCTTATGAAAATGGCATTAGATTTGTGAAACTGAAAGCAGGGATCATGATTCCTGTATTAGACAAACATGGATGGATTTCTATGTTTCAGATCAGATATCACAATCTAGAGCCATTAAGAGAAGGTGCTACCAAAAAAGAAGAAGAATCCTACAAGAGAATGAAGGACTCTTTCCACAAATATGCTCAATTATCATCTGGGTATATGGAAGGTGGTTGTTCTACAGCTGGTATCGAAAAGGTACATCATATTGGATTTGATTTTGGAAAAGGTGAAGTTCCTGAAGAAGTATGCTTGACTGAAGGTTGTTTAAAAGCTGATGTTGCCTCTTATTTAGAAGGTAACAAGGCTTATATTGCTGTACTAGGTGTCAACAATACAAATCAACTTTATGATGAATTTAGTTGGCTGTATGAAGGTGGAACAAAGTCAATTCGTATCAGATTTGATATGGACTTTGTAACAAATGATGCTGTAAGACAAGCAATCTATGAGGCAAACTCACTAGCACAGAAATTTGGAGCTGTATCATGTATCTTTAAACCAAAAAATCCATCTAAAGAATGGCTTGAAGAGTTTGAGATATATGAACAATTGATGAATGGAAGAATCAATGAAAATAAGCGTTTTGAGCCACTTGAATATCACGTTTTGCAATCAAAAGATGAATTGAATCAATTCGATCGAGTTGCACTAACTGATCTATGGAATGGTGCAAAAGGCAAAGGCATTGATGATTATCTAAAGAATGGAAGGTGATAGAATGAATATTTCGGTATGTTATTGGCTATGGATGCTTTTTAATGAAAATAAAGAGGCAGTCTTACAAATGCCAACAGAAACAAAATGGTTAATAATAGCTGTTTTAGGAATCTGTGTAGTATCAGGAATATGTCAAAAAGTATGGAAATTGGTATCAACAGCGTTGGTCTTGATTGCAATCTATATGCTTATGACATTCTTTGGATTAATTTAAAAAATGTAAAGAAAACCATACTAATAAGTGTGGTTTTTCTTTTTATAAAAGAGAGGTAAAGGAAAATGAAAAGAAATTTAGTTATAACTGTAGCATTATTAATTTTAGCAGGATTTAGTATGAGTTTTGCTAAAGCAAAAGAAGAACCTGTAGCATTGCAAGATAAGAATTTCTCAGCTGAAGAAATGCAAGAGATTGCTGATTATGCTGACATAGAACTTTTAAGTGAAGTGTCTCATAAACTGGGAAGTGCAACTCCTCAAGAATATGTAACTGCATATTTAGAAGTTGATCCTGAATTTGCAACAGTATTATTAGATAAATTTAATGTGAAAGTTAGTAACTAGAAAAATAAAGAAAGGGAAGGAGCAAAGCAAATTATGGAAAAGAAGATAGCAAAAGCTATTGATGAGTTTTCCGAGACTTTGTTTGACGCACTCATTAAGAACGGGATATCCGATAATATTTATCTTGATCCTTTTGAATTTTGCGAAGAGCTTGAAACAGCTTTCTATAACAATGATATTTCTAAGATCAATGAGATCTTGGATGATACGTCATTTTATAGGGATTTGGACAAGCAATTTGCTAATGCGTATACAAAGTTGAGGAAATTATCTCAGCTTTGATAATAGAGGCACATTTGAATGAATGTGTCTTTATTTCCATAAAAAACACACGAATTTATGCTTTCAAAGTATAATATAAGTGTAAAGGAGTAGACATATGAGATATTATAGTGAAATTCAAAAAGAAATTGATGCTTATGGAGAAAAAGTTAATCTTTATCATATGGGCAAACCAAAAGTTGTTTATGATTTACGAGCATATGCGAAGTTTCTTAAAGAAAATCACAGTAATGGATTGGATCAAACACCTGATGTTATGGAACAATTCATTCTAAAAAAATAAGGATTATGACTATGTTTGACAAAAAATGGAAGAAGCTCAGAAATTCATCAAAAAGATGAATGATTATGATATTCATAATGAGCCTTACTTTGATATGAGAGGATATGCAAAATATATTGCAGATAATAATATCCCTCATAACAAGGTGCCAAAAGAAGTAATGAAAATGTTTAGTAAATAAAGTTTATAAAGAAAAGACACATTCAATAGGATGTGCTTTTTTTATGAAAGAAAGAGGTAAGAAATAATGGGTGCAGTATTCACGGTTTCATTGAAACTTGATTATAAAAACAAAGATTCTGCTAAGAATTTACTGTCCAAGTATATTAGTGATCTTTTAGAAATATCTCCAAAAAGATTTGATGGTAAGTTGGATCCAGATTCTTCTGTTGAAGAAATGTTTGGACTAATGCTTGCTAAGAATCAAGGATATTATGAGAACCATAAAGAAGATGGAATTGACTGTTATGAGTCAGACTTCAATG
>CAVJMM010000040.1:0-19719 GCA_963650865.1 Eubacterium sp. AM49-13BH
ACCAGCAACAGATATCGGATATAATGATCTAGAAAAAGTAGATGAATAAGATTTGCGAAATGCAAATCTTTTTTTGTTGACAGTGTAATTGATAAGAAGTAATATATTTGGGCACGAAAGTGCATCTTTTATGTATGCGTGGGAGGGAGAAGAAAACTTCCGATTACCACTGCATGCGGATTTTCTAAAAAGGAGGAAAACCACATGGCAAAGAAAATCACAAAAATTTCTAAGCTTCAGTTCCCAGCTGGTGGCGCTAAACCAGGTCCAGCTCTAGCTGCAGCAGGTATTAACATGCCTCAGTTCTGTACAGCATTCAATGATCAGACTAAGGACAGACATGGTGACATCGTTCCAGTTATCATCACAGCTTATGAAGACAAGTCTTTTGATTTCGTATTAAAGACAACTCCAGCAGCAGTTCTATTAAAGAAGGCTGCAGGAATTCAAAAAGGTTCCGGAACACCTAACACAGTTAAGGCTGGTAAAGTAACAAAGGCTCAATTACAAGAAATTGCTGAATACAAGTTACCAGACTTAAACGCAAATGATGTAGAAGCAGCAATGAAGATTATTGCTGGTACAGCTCGTAACATGGGCATCGAAGTGGAGGGTGAATAAGCATGGCAGGTAAGAAGTACGCAGCTGCTCTTTCACAAGTAGATCGCAGCAAAACATATGATTACAAAGAAGCAATCGCTTTAGCTAAGAAGATTTCTTCTACAAAGTTTGATTCTTCTGTTGAAGTTTCATTCTTCTTAAATGTAGATCCAAGACAAGCAGATCAAAACATCCGTGGTGCTATGGTATTACCAAATGGTACAGGTAAGAGCCAAAAGGTTCTTGTTATCACACAAGGTGCTAAGGAAGAAGAAGCAAAGAATGCAGGTGCTGACTATGTTGGTGGTGCAGATATGCTTGAAAAGATCCAAGGTGGTTGGTTCGATTTCGATATTATCGTAGCTACACCAGACATGATGGGCCAACTTGGTAAATTAGGTAGAGTATTAGGCCCTAAGGGATTAATGCCAAACCCTAAGACAGGTACAGTTACTATGAACGTAGCACAAGCTATCGATGAAATCAAAAAGGGTAAAGTTGAATACCGTGTTGATAAAGATGGCAACGTTAACGTTATGATTGGTAAGTGCTCATTCACTGAAGAAGCATTAGCTGAAAACTACAAGGCTTTATTTGATCAAATCAATAAGGTTAAGCCAGCTTCTGTTAAGGGTGCATATATCAAGAAGATCACAGTATCCACAACAATGGGTCCTGGTATCATCGTAACAGCTGAATAATTTGAAAGCTTTAGAGAAGTAGAAATACTTCTCTTTTTTAATGGCCAAAATTAATCATAACAAATAATAATAAAAAGGCTAGAATTTATAAGTGCTATTCTATATTCTGTAAGTAACGAAAGGATATGTATATTGCGAAATGACTTAATTTATAAGTCTTCATTGATATACAAAGAATACCATATGAAAATACTTCAAAAAATTTTAATATCTGTTTCTGTAATTGTACTTTGTGTAGGTTGTGCAACAAAACAAACGGAAGATACGAATCAAGATAAAACACAAACAACGCAAAATACAACTTCTGGGAATCATCATCCAGAAACACATCATAATGATCATCATTAATGACTAATGACGTTATGATTTGGAATTGATAGAATCAAATAGACTAAATTGTAGAAGTGCATTTGATGATGGAAATGTCATAGTATGTACTTCTTTTCATTTAGATTTCACATCTTAAACATATAGTTGACACAATATTTGTTTAAGATACTATCATCAGATAGAGATATCTGATATTCAATTTTCATAAATTTTTCTCCCATTTTGAAAAGACTGTTAATTCAATAGTCTTTTCATTTTCTTTTTTGGATAAGTGATTATAATAGTTGTAATAGTTAGAGGTGATTAACATGTTAAATGAAAAAAGAATGAACGCTGTACTAGAAAAACTTGATACAAATCAAATGTTAATATCTGATCCATTTGCGATATATTACTTAACAGGTAGATGGATTCATGCTGGGGAGAGATTTTTAGGATTGTTAATTCGTAAAAATCAAAAACCAATTTTATATTTAAATGAATTATTCCGCTTTGATGAAGATTTAGGTGTTACAAAGAAAATGATCAAAGATACTGATTCTATCGCAGAACTATTAAAAGCAGATGTAGATGCTAGTAGTGCTTTAGGGGTTGATAAAATCTTACCTGCGAAGTTTTTGTTACCATTAATGGAAGGAAATGTTGCGACTTCTTTTGTGAATGGTTCTGTTGCGGTTGATCATACACGTGCAATTAAAGATGAAGCTGAAATTGAACTCATGAGAGAAAGTAGCCATATCAATGATTTGGCAATGGCTGAATTTAAAAAATTACCAAAAGCAGGTATGACAGAAGTGGAAGTAGCTTCCAAGATGCTTGATATTTATAAAAGCTTTGGTGCTGAAGATTATTCCTTTACACCGATCGTTGCTTTTGGTGTAAATGCTGCAGATCCTCATCATATGCCAGATGAAACAATTCTTCATGAAGGGGAAGTTGTTCTATTTGATGTTGGATGTAAATATCATGAATATTGTTCTGATATGACACGTACCTTCTTCTATAAAGGTACACCAAACGAAGAACAAAAGAGAGTTTATGATCTTGTTCGTAAGGCGAATGAAGATGCAGAAGCATATGTAAAACCAGGTGTTAGACTTTGCGATATTGATTCTAAGGCAAGAGATGTTATTACAGAAGGTGGATATGGTCCAGACTTTACACATCGTTTAGGCCATTTTATTGGAATTGAAGATCATGAATATGGAGATGTATCTCAAGCATTTACAGATTTAACACAAGTAGGAAATATCTTCTCTATTGAACCAGGTATTTATAACAAAAAGACAATGGGTTGTAGAATTGAAGATTTGATTCTTGTGACAGAAAATGGTCATGAAGTGTTGAATCATTATCCACATGATTTTGAAATCATTGAATAATATGAATATCATTAGAAAGCTTTTTAACAAGCTTAGAAAAATCGTTGGGGCAATTAGTGACACAAGTATCACAGATGACCACGCAAAAGATAAGATTCCAAAACGTTCTGGGAATGTATGGGTTTCTGGTGGCGATGGATTTAACAATTTTTCCGCAAGACGTTTCAAAAAATAAAACAAACAAAAAGCGTTGCATCTACATGTAACGCTTTTCTAAAATTTTGAAAGTCCATTCTTTCTTGCCTTACGAATCATATGATCATAAACTTTAGATCCGAATAAGGCATAAAGAATATTGATGATAATAAACGCAATCCATTCCTTTTGTATAGGGAATAACATGGAACTATGGAATAAAACATTTCTAACAAGATCTAATCCCCAAGTAAATGGAAATACCATTGCGATAGATTGAAAAACAATTGGAAGTTGAATAACTGGAAAATATAAGCCAGCTAAGAATGGCGCAATATTTGCTGCCAAAGAAACGATTTGATCAGCTTCTCTAAAGTATATTGCAAGTCCCATCAACATTTCCGCAAATCCATATGTACCAAATGCCATAACAAGTACAATCAATAAAATATTGATCAAAGCATTTAATGACATAGAATGAAATGAAAAAATAATAAATAGAATAATCAAAGGAATCATTTCTAATACCATAGATATAATTCCACTAACTGCCCAACCAAATATATAATGAATCCCTTTTAATGGCATACACATCATATATTCAAAATTACCTTCTCTTAATTTTCTTCGTATTTCAAATACTGCAGACCACATATTTTCTATGAATTGCCAGAGGATCAAAGAGAATAACATATACTGAATATAATCTGTTTTACTAGAAATACCTGAAACTTGAAAATCACCAAATAAAAGAATCGCAATTGCTGGAAATACTAATAATAACGCATCTGTACTAGCAGAAAACAACTCAATCTTATAACGGAATTTTTCTTTTAATTCCATTGTTAATAACGTAATTGCTTTTACCATTGGTCTGTATCTCCATTTTTTCTAAGAACTTGAATATCATGATTGACTCTAGAATATCCAATCCATGCGAATAAGAATGAAATTCCTAAAGGTAGTAATAACCAACATAAATTCAAGGAGAAGATATCACTTCTCGCAAATGCTATCGTATAGGTCAAAGGAATCACATAAGATACGAATTGAATGATTCTTGGATATTTTTTGATGTCATAAGAATAACCAGAGAAGAAACCAATGATTTGTTGAACAAATGAATTTAAAGAACCTAATTTTTTTAATTGCATGGATAAACAAAGAAATAAGATTCCCATGTTCGCAGTAACAATTTCATTGATGAATAAAATAAACAAGAATCTCGCTAAATCAGGAATATGAATTCCGATGAATGAAAAAAAGAATATTTGTAATAAAGAAATTACATACGTTTCAATAATCATTTGAAGTGCTTTTGCGAGGAAGTATTGTTGGAATTGAATTGGATATAAAAATAGATTTGTGAATGTTCCATCTAATCTTTCTTCTGTTACAAAAGCACCAATGGTAAAGAAAGATTGATTCAAACCATACCAACATAACATACCTTTTAAAGTTAATACTTGTTGTTCTGCACTAACCATATAAATATATGGAGCAATCATAAAGAATGTTCCAAATACCATATTGATCATTAACCATTTATATCTACCATCAGTCTTCAATAATCTCATCAAATGATTCCACATATTGAATATGACCTCCTTCAACGATATAGTTACGAACATGGTCTTTATTTGTTATGCCTGTATGAGAAACTAAGAATATTGTTTTTCCTTGTTTTACATAATCTTGAAACATTTCTTCAACAATCGAACATGTTTCTTTATCCAAACCATTCATAATTTCATCCGCATAAATAATTTCAGGATGATTCAAAAATGCACGAGCAACCATGACTTTCTTCTTCATACCAGTAGAAAAATCTTCTACAAGTGTTTTGTCATTTTTGATTTCTAATTTGTTTAATAATTCTTTGATTTTATGATCTAAATCAGTTTTAGAGATATGAAAGATTCTTCCAATATAGTAAAGATTTTCATATGCTGTTAACTTATGATATAAAGAACGATCATCCGCAGTAACGATACCGATATTTTTGAGGTATTCATTTCTGCATTTTTCGATATCTTTTCCTTTATATAAAACAGTACCAGAATCAGGAAGCATCAAGCCATACAACATTTTTAAATATGTACTTTTTCCACAACCATTTTTACCATTTAATAAATGAATATATCCAGTATCAAATGGCATCGTGATATGATCAGATACAACCTTATCTCCAAATGATTTTGATACATTATCTGTTTGTATTATTGTTGTCATGAATTCTAAATACCCCACTTTCTATTTCTTCAGTAATATAGCGCAGCCGAATTAAATGAGGCATTTGAATTTCCATGATTTCTTTACGACAGGCTTGAGGAACATTTTCAACACTAGCTTCATAAAAACAACCACCATTACATAAAGCCAAATATCTGCAATTTACACAAGATTCAAATGTTTTATTTGAAAAAGATGCAAGTTTTTCAATGTACAACATTTTATTGTGCTGAATATCATTATAATCACAAATCATAAATTCAGATACACCTAAAGCAGAAATGCATTTATAGATAGCACCATTAGGTGCAATTAATATATCATTCGGATCTTTTGCGATACAAATTGGTGTAGGCATGATCTCTGTAGTCGCAATCCCTTTCTTAATTTCTTTTTCTAATAAATTCAAATAATTCGTATAATATTTCTTTAATTCTGGAATATGTTCTTCTGTATATGACGATTTTCCGAAAGGATGACATTCCATACCATAATTGAAAATAATGCGAGGAGATGCACAAATAATGTAATCTTTAAATTCTTTAATTAATTGATCTGTGCTTTCATCGATGCTGTCATAATTAGCTGTATCGATAACAGAATTGATAATAATTGTGGCTTTTGTTTGATCAAGGATTTTATGAATGCTAGAGATAATAGATTTAAAGGAATTGATATCTGTAGAAACTCTTCTTGTGTTATGGATTGCTTCAGGACCATCAATTGTGATCTGAATACGATTAATATTGTAATTCTTGATTAAAGTTAAAACTCTTTGATTAATGAGTGTTCCATTCGTTACAACACTATAAGCAACATTTCCTATCTCATCTTCGGCTATTTTTAATATTTGTTCAATATATGGAATATTAAAAAATGGTTCACCTCCAAACAAACATGCATTTAATTTATTAGCGTTGTGAAGACTCATTAGATTTTTCCATTCCATCACACGATCATATGGATCCATTCTTTTATCAACTTCATGAATATTTTGTTGCATGCAATAAACGCATTTGAGATTGCATTTATAAGAAAAAGCATCTGTTATTTGAAGTATATTATCATTTGCTTGTTTGATTTTATTAATGATATAGCGTGCAATTGCAGGGCCATTAACTTCATTTGGAAAAAGGACACATTCTTCAATGAGTTCATTTTTTTGACGATCATCTATATTAATAGAATCTAAATATTTGATGGCATCTGTATAAGGGTTATATAACAAGTATCCTTCCTCATATGGAAGAATAAAAACATTATCTTTAAATTGCATTTTGATCCTCCTAATGTTTATAAAAAAAGGTGACATTTAAAGTCACCTTAAGATTAAGCACGTTGTGATTTAATAGAACAGCTTTTAGAACATACTTGAACATCTTTAATTGCTTTTTCAAATCTGCACATATTAATACCTCCTGTTTTCGTTGAAGTATATACTTATGTTTCCTTAAGGTAATTCAATTATAAGCGGCAACTATTTGACATGACAGCCACAGTTTGTTATTCTTGCGATAACTAGAAGTTATTGCGAAGGTAGAAATGTATGTATAACAAATATTTAAAAACATTTATCGAAGTAGCAGATTATGGAAGTTTTAAGAAAACTTCTGAACATTTATATATTTCCTCTGTTGGTGTTCAAAAACAAATTGCGAATTTAGAAAAAGAATTAGATTTGAAGCTATTTGAGCGTACAAATCAAGGCGTAGAATTAACATATGCAGGGCAAAGAATCTATAACGATTCAAAAAAAATAATTGAATATTGTGAGAACGAAATAAAATCGATTAAAGAAAGCGAAAATTATTGTTTTAAAATTGCGAATTGTATGATTAAAAGTTCAGATGAGATAAATGATTGTTTAATAAAGAATTGTAAAGAAAAATATATAATGATACCTTTTGTACTTGTTGGAAAAAACGGTTTTAATGATATGAAAGAAGAAATTAAACGTGAATTTGATGCATTTATTTTTGCCAAGTTTGTTGATTGTTTTATGAAAGAAGTGAATTATAATTTTTTATGCACAACAACCTTGAAATTGGCAGTGTCAAAAGAAAATGAACTGTATCGCAAAAGGAAAATTAGCTATTCTGATTTAGAAAATAAAGAAATTTGTTTTTTTAGGAGTGGACTATTAGAGGAATATGACAGTATTAAAGAAAATATGATTCGAAATATATCTGGTTTAAAAGTGATTGATTATGATCTAGAAAAATTATCCTTTACGGATTCTTTGTCTGTTATGAGTAAATATCCGTGCGTGACAATTGATGGAATAGATTTTTTGATGTCTAATAGTAAATCGATTCCTTTTACATTTGATACAAATATTTCAGTTGGTTTATATACAAAGAAGAATTTTTTAGATAGATAAAAATAAACCAGTAAGAACTTAATCTAACTGGTCTAAGAAATTGTTTAATACAGCGCAGTAATGTTCATTTTGTTCTGCAAAACACATATGTCTTGCACCATCGAATAATTCCCATTTCGCATTTGCAATCTGATCAAACATAGTCTTTGCGACAAGAGGTGTGCATAAATCGTTTGTTCCTGACATGATTTGCGTAGGAACTGTAATTTCATTTAATCTTGCGGTATATTCAAAATCTTTAAGAGAACCGGTTGGTGTATATTCGTTTGGCCCCCAACCATAGAGATAACTTTCAGATCCACTCTTTTTCTTTCTTGTAAGACATTCTGGATCACTTTCTTTGATATCAGCACAATGTTGTTTCATGAATACTTCATTTGCATGCAAGTATTCTGGTTTGTTCCAAATGTTATTTTCTTCTGCATATTGAATCGCATCTTGATCTTGTTTTGACATGAAAGAAATCAAGCGGTGTTGTTCTTTTGCCCACACAGAAGAGGAAGGTAATGTAGAAGATAGTACGATACCCTTAATACCTTTTGGCTTTCTTTCAATCATGTATTGGATAATCAACATTCCACCCCATGATTGTCCTAATAGAATCACTTCTTTCAATCCTAGAAATTCTCGTAAGGTAATTAGTTCGTTGATCCAAGTGTCGGCATTCCATAATTCTGGATGACCATCTAAGTAACTATTCCCACAACCTAATTGATCATAGGAAATCACTTTTCTTCCAGAATCGGCAATACAATCAAGCATTTCCATATAATTGTGTGTAGAACCTGGACCACCATGAATCAAAATAATTGGTGTTTTATCTCCACCATCTACAATACGATAATATGTTTGATATTCTAAATATGGCATATAGCCTTCAATAATATTTTTCATGCATCTATTTTAATATGAATTTATGAATTTTTTAAGACCGCTGGAATGAAATGTGTAAATATCATAGAGATATAATAACGAAGTACCGAACTTGCGGATGGAACAAATACAATGAATGAAGAAGTATCAGGAATGGATACAGAAATTGATGATAAGATTGATGAAGTTTTAGAGAGTTTACAAGGCGATGATGAAGTTGTATCTTTCGTGTCAGTAAAAAATACAAATGTAAAGAGTGTTCAGTTTGTAATGAAAACAGATGCAATCCAAAAAGAAGAGACGAAAGAAGTAGAAGAAACGACGCAAAAAGAAGAAATTTTTATTGACAAATTACTAGCATTATTTCAATAAAAATTTAGTTGACAGATTTTGAAAATGTGGTACTATAAGTCAGCGTTATCAAATACCATAGACAGTAACGGCGGAAGCTTAATTATGTTACCGAGGTGAATGAAAGCTATATTTTAGACTTGATTACCCTCGTGAATTCCGCGAGGGTTTATTTATGTGTATGCGATAACTAGAAAAGAAAGGTGATTGAATGAATCAGACTGTTTTAGAAGGTAAGAAGACTGTTGTTTCTGAAATCGAAGACAAGTTTAAGAATTCTGGATCCACTGTTGTCGCAGAGTATCGTGGACTTAGCGTAGCTGAAGTTACAGAACTCAGACGTGCATTAAGAGCTGAAGGCGTAGAAATGAAAGTATATAAGAATACTCTTGCTTCTATTGCTGCTGACAATGCAGGATATAGTGAATTAAAAGAATCTTTAACTGGTCCTAATGCATTAGCATTCGGTCAAGATGAAACTGCAGCTGCTCGTGTAATGGCAAAGTTTGCTAAAGATCATGAAGCACTTGTACTTAAGGCAGGTATCGTAGAAGGTAAGGTTGTTGATACAAATACAATCAAGGAACTATCTGCACTGCCAAACAGAGAAGGCATGCTCAGTATGTTGTTATCTGTATTGAACGCTCCTGTAACTTCATTTGCTCGTGCAGTAAATGCTGTTGCTGAAGCAAGACCAACTGATGGAGCTAGTGCTCCTGTAGCTGAAGAAGCTCCAGTTGCTGATGAAACAAAAGAAGAAGCTGCAACAGAGGCAGCTGCCTAAGGAGGAAAATTAAAATGGCAAAGTTAACACAGGATGAAATTCTTGCTTATTTAGATGAAGCAACAATTCTTGAATTAAATGAACTCGTAAAAGCAATCGAAGAAAAGTATGGCGTTTCCGCTGCTGCTCCAGTTGCTGTAGCTGCTGCAGGTGATGCTGCTGCATCTAACGAACCAAGCTCAGTAACAGTTACATTAAAGGATGTAGGTGCTACTAAGGTTGCAGTTATCAAGGCTGTTAGAGAAATCACAGGTCTTGGACTTGTTGATGCTAAGAAGCTTGTTGATGGAGTTCCAGCAGAAATCAAGAAGGATATTGCTCCTGAAGAAGCTGAAGAAATCAAGAAGAAGCTTGAAGAAGCAGGCGCTGCTGTTGAAGTTAAGTAATTAACAAAACAAAATATTAATTGAAAGGCCGAATGATTTGTTCGGCTTTTCGCCCAATAGAAAGGATTTAGTATACGGCACATTATTTTACCGACAACACGAATCTAGAAAAAAACCGGAAGGAACATTCTTTCCGGTTTTCGGGCGTATTATTCACTTTTATAACGGATAATGGAGTTTTTGCGAAACAAGGAATCGATTATGGATCTGAAGTTTTGTTAGAGGCGGTTCAAAAAGTGGGAATACATGGAAAAGTTTTAGATATGGGTTGTGGCTATGGAACATTGAGCGTTGTAATGAAAAAACTAAATCCTTCCTGTTCTGTTGTATCTGTTGACGTAAATCCTAGAGCTGTTGAATTGACAGAAATCAACAGTCAACAGAATGGCTGTGAGGTGACAGCATTTGTTTCTAATGGTTTTGAGAATGTACATGAACAATTTGACTATGTGATTACGAATCCTCCAATTAGAGCAGGAAAGAAAGTAATTTATCAGATGTTTGAAAATGCATATGAACATTTGAATGAAAATGGTGAATTGATTGCGGTCATTCGTAAAAAACAAGGTGCAGAAAGTGCTGTGAAAAAATTTAATGAATTCTTCTCGAATTGTGAGATTGTTTCCCGTGACAAAGGATATTGGATTTTGAGAAGTAAAAAATTGACGGGTTGATGGAACTATGCTAATATTGTAAATTGTAAAAAAGTCGAATATTTGGGTAGGGGATTTATACCCTTTTTCGACGTTTAGCGATGCTACGAAAGGATGGTTATATGGAAAAAGCAAAAACATACCATGAAGTGCATTACGGTAATAAAGCTGTACGTAGAGATTATTCTAAGATTTCTTCAGGTCTTGAAATGCCAGATCTTGTTGGTATTCAAACAGATTCCTATGAATGGTTTTTAAAGGAAGGTATCAAAGAAGTATTTAACGATATTTATCCTATTTCAAACTATAGTAAAGATATTCGTTTGAAATTTTTAGACTATGAATTTGGTGAACCAAAATATTCTATCAATGAATGTAAGTACAGAGAAACAAACTACTGTGCTCCTTTAAGAGCGAAGATGGAATTAGAAGTTCAGGATGCTGAAACGCATGAAGTAATTACAAAGTGGGAAGAAGTATTCTTGGGCGATTTCCCTCTTATGACACCAACTGGAACATTCATTATCAATGGTGCTGAAAGAGTTATTGTATCTCAGATCGTAAGATCTCCAGGTGCTTATTTTGATATTGTCTCTGATGAAAGAAGTGGTAGAGATACTTATACATGTGAACTTATCCCTTCTAGAGGTACATGGTTAGAATTCATGTCTGATGACAAAAAAGCTGCATTAGGCAGAATTTTAAACGTATCTGTTGATAGACGTAGAAAGATTCTCTCCACAATTTTATTCAAAGCCATTGGTATGAGCTTGAATGAAGAAAAGGGTGAAGATGCATTTGATACAACAAAGATGGAAAAATTCCTAAAAGCTTTAAACATGGAAGTTTATAGTGATGTTGTTGTACCAGAAGAAGATAGAAAATTCCAAAATGATTATATGCTTCTTTATACATCTGTATTTGGGAACTATGAAGAAGTAAAGAATACATTAAATGCGGACAAAACAGATACTACAAATGATGCATTATTAACAATTTATGAAAACCAAAGAGCAGATGAAATCGCAACTGTTGAAGGTGCGTTAAACTTAATGGATGCGAAGTTCTTTGATTATAGAAGATATGATCTTACAAAGGCTGGACGTTATAAGACACGTAATAAGCTAAATATCTTAGATCGTATGTTAAACCATACAATGGCTGAAGATCTCGTTGGTGCAGATGGAAAAGTTCTTGTTAAGAAGGGCACATTGATTAACAAAGAATTAAGAAATGAACTCCGTGATGAAATTAACAAGGGTGTTGCTTTAAAAGCATTACCATTCGTTCATAAGTTCTCTCATCCTACAGTATCTGAAGTGTCTACAAAAGACTATTATGCTTTAGTTGGTAGAGTTTTAGCTGATGATTTAGATGGTGAAACAGAAAGAACTGAATTTGAAGAAGGTACAGTCATTACTTTAGAAGATGCAAAGGCAATTTCTAAAGAATTTGATACTGTTAAAATTTATACAGGAATCGTAGCACAAGAAGTTAAAGTTACAAATTCCAATGTGAATGCTGTTCTTGATTTAGGTTCTAGACTTTATGTTGTTGGTAGAGTTACAGAAGATGATGCAGATCTTTGTGATGAAGATGGTGAATATCTCATTCCAAGATACTTACCTGATTTTGCGGTAGAAAAGTTATCTAACGCAACAAAAGAAGCTATCGTAGCAGAAGCAACAAAGAGTGGAAAAGTTTCTGTATGGTTAGTTGGTGCTGCAGTTCAAGAAGTAAAAGTAAACACAGAAGATGGACATCCAGTTAATTTGATTGGTATTGATCCATTAAATGATAAACATACAATTACAATCAGTGATATGTATGCTTTATATAACTATGAATTGACAATGTTTGATGGTGTTGGATCACAAGATGACATTGATATGCTTGCTAATAGACGTATTCGTACAGTTGGTGAATTGATTCAAAACCAATTCCGTATTGGTCTAAGTCGTATGGAAAGAGTTGTTAAGGAAAGAATGTCAATTGCTGAAGTAGCAAACTTGACACCAAAAACTTTAACAAACACTCGTCCATTGACTGCAGCAATCAAGGAATTCTTCTCTTCCTCACAATTGTCTCAATTTATGGATCAAGAAAATCCACTTGCTGAATTGTCTAATAAGAGACGTATTTCTGCATTGGGTCCTGGTGGTTTGACACGTGAAAGAGCATCTTTCGAAGTTCGTGATATTCATAACTCACATTATGGAAGAATTTGTCCTATCGAAACACCTGAAGGTCCAAACATTGGGTTGATTAATAACTTAACAACTTATGCAAGAGTTAATGAATATGGATTCATTGAAACACCATATAGAAAAGTTGAAAAAGATGGAACATTAACAGATGACATCGTTTATATGGATGCAAATGAAGAATATGATCATGTTATTGCACAGGTAAATGAAACAAAAGATGGCAAACTTGTAGGTGATCAAGTCGTAGCTCGTATTGCGGGTGAAACTGTCATGGTAGATAAGGAAGATGTTGAATACGCTGATGTATCTCCAAGACAAACAGTTTCTGTTGCGACTGCATGCGTTCCTTTCTTGGAAAACGATGACGGACACCGTGCGTTAATGGGTGCCAACATGCAAAGACAGGCCGTACCTCTATTAAATCCACATTCTCCATATGTTGGAACAGGTATGGAACATGCTGTTGCTAGATATTCTGGTGCAGCTGTTGTATGTACTGGTGAAGGTGTTGTTACTTATGTTGATGCAAATAAGATCATTGTTCAAGAAGATAGTGGTAAAGAAAAGATTTATGATTTGATCAACTATGCAAGATCAAATGCTTCTACATCTATTGTACAAAAACCAATTGTATGGGATGGAGAAAAGGTGAAACCTGGTGATATCTTAGCAGATGGTCCAGCAATGCAGAATGGTGAACTTGCATTAGGTCAAAACGTAACAGTAGCCTTCATGACATGGCATGGCTATAACTATGAAGATGCCATCATTATGTCTGAAAGAATGCAATCAGAAGATTTCTATACTTCTGTTCATATTGAAGAATATGATATTGAATGTCGTGAAACAAAACTTGGTTCTGAAGAAATCACAAGAGATATTCCTAACGTAAGTGAAAGTGCATGCAAGAATTTGGATGCTAGAGGTATCGTTAGAATTGGTGCTGAAGTAAAAGAAGGCGATATTCTTGTTGGTAAAGTAACACCTAAGGGACAATCTGAAATTTCCCCTGAAGAGAAGTTATTATTAGCTATCTTTGGTGAAAAGAGTAGAGAAGTTAGAGATAACTCTTTGAAAGTTCCACATGGTGGTGCAGGTATTGTACATAGCGTACGTGTATTCAACCGTAAAGATGATCATGAACTTGCACCTGGCGTAAATGAAATGGTTAGAGTTTATATCGTTCAGAAGAGAAAGATTTCTGAAGGTGATAAGATGGCCGGACGTCATGGTAACAAGGGTGTCATTTCTAAGATTAATCCTGTAGAAGATATGCCATATATGGAAGATGGTACTCCAATTGATATTATGTTGAACCCATTCGGTGTACCTTCTCGTATGAATATTGGACAGGTACTTGAATTACACTTAGGTATGGCTGCAAAGAGCTTAGGCGTTAAGTTTGCAACTCCTGTATTCGATGGTGTATCCAATGAAGATTTGAAAGATATCATGGCTGAAGCAAATGTTTCTAGTGATGGTAAATATGTACTTCATGATGGTCAAACAGGTGAAGCTTATGATGAAAGAATCTCTGTTGGTGTTATGTATATGATCAAACTTGCACACATGGTCGACGATAAGTTACATGCTCGTGCAACAGGTCCTTACTCACTTGTAACACAACAACCTTTAGGTGGTAAAGCACAAAATGGTGGTCAGAGATTTGGTGAAATGGAAGTTTGGGCTCTTGAAGGTTATGGAGCTGCACATACATTACAAGAAATCTTAACAGTTAAATCTGATGATATCATGGGTCGTACAAAGACTTATGAAGCAATTGTTAAGGGTAGAGATCTTCCTGAGCCTGGCATTCCAGAATCCTTCAGAGTTATGGTTCATGAATTACAAGCATTGGCATTAGATGTTCGTATGATGGATGATGATGGCACTGAAATGGATCTCAAACAAATGGAACAAGAAGAACTCAAAGAAGAAACAAAAATTGATTTAAATCGTCAACAATATGTTAACGATGCAGAAGATTTAGGATTAACAATCAAGGATAGTCTTGAAGAAGACATTCCTGAAGCTGCTGTTGTAGGTATTGACGATACTTTAGATTCAGATGAATAAGGAGGATGAAGTCAGATGAATATTAACAACTTTACAGCAATTAAAATCGGACTTGCATCACCTGAAAAAATCCATGAGTGGTCTTATGGAGAAGTGAAGAAGCCTGAAACAATCAACTATCGTTCTCAGAAGCCTGAGAAAGATGGTTTATTCTGTGAACGCATTTTTGGTCCTCAAAAAGACTGGGAATGTGCTTGTGGAAAGTATAAGAAGATTCGATATCAAGGTGTAGTTTGTGATCGATGTGGTGTTGAAATTACAAAGAGTAGCGTCCGTAGAGAACGTATGGGTCACATCGATCTAGCTGCTCCTGTTGCGCATATTTGGTATTTAAGAGGAATTCCTAGCAGAATGAGCTTACTTCTCAATGTTGCTCCTAAGCAATTGGAAGAAGTTGTGTATTTCGTAAGTTGGATCGTTACTGATCCAGGAGATACAGATCTCAAATACAAAGATATTCTTTCTGAAAAACAATTACGTGAAGCAACTGTTAAATTTGGACCTGGTTCCTTTTCTGCACAAACTGGTGCAGAAGCAATCAAAGTTTTACTTGAACAATGTGATGTTCAAGGAGAATATGATGCAATTCAAAAGGAACTAGAAAAGGCTACAGGTGAAAAGAGAAAGAAGCTAATCAAGAGACTTGAAACAGTTGAAGCTTTCTTGAAATCAGACAACAAACCTGAATGGATGATTTTAACGACATTACCTGTTATTCCACCAGATTTAAGACCAATGTTACAGTTGGATGGTGGAAGATTCGCTACTTCTGATTTAAATGATCTTTATAGAAGAGTTATTACAAGAAATAACCGTTTAAAGAAATTGTTAGAATTAGGAACGCCTGCAATCATCGTTCAAAATGAAAAGAGAATGTTACAAGAAGCAGTTGATGCTTTGATTGATAATGGTCGTCGTTCTAAGCCTACAACAGGTGCAGGTGGACGTGCATTGAAATCACTATCTCATTCATTAAAAGGTAAACAAGGACGTTTCAGACAAAACTTATTAGGTAAGCGTGTTGACTTCTCAGGACGTTCTGTTATCGCAATTGGACCTAAGTTAAAGATGAGTGAATGCGGATTACCAAAGGAAATGGCAATTCAACTTTATAAACCTTTTGTTATTAATGAACTCGTTAATCAACATATCGCAACAAACTCCAAGACAGCTGAAAAATTAATTGCTCGTCAAGATCCAAGAGTTTGGGATTGTGTTGAACAAGTGATTGATGGTCATCCAGTATTCCTAAACCGTGCACCTACATTGCATAGATTAGGTATTCAAGCATTCTTCCCTAAATTAGTAGAAGGTAGAGCTATTCGTGTACATCCATTAGTATGTCCTGCATTTAATGCTGACTTCGATGGTGACCAGATGGCTGTGCATCTTCCATTAGGTGAAATGGCAAGAGCCGAAACTGAAGTATTAATGCTTGGTGCAAATAATATCCTTGGCCCTAAAGATGGACAACCTATCGTTACTCCTGGACAGGACTTAGTACTTGGTAACTTCTATTTAAATATGGAAGAAACACAAGATGAGTTCTATCAAAAGGCTGATGCTTTAGACAAGTTGAATGAACCTGTTGAAGCAGAAAGATGGAGAAGATATGGTGACAATGAAGGTCATGTCTTCAAGGATAGAAATGAAGTATTAATGGCATACCAAACTGGTGTTGTTCATTTACATACTAGAATTGCGTTACCTGCAAAGTGTGTTGGTAAGACATGTTTTACAGAAGAACAAAATGAAAAGTATTTATTAACAACAGTTGGTAAGATTATTTTCAATGAAGCAATGCCTGCTGATTTCCCATATGTGAATGAAGCTACAGGGGAAAATTTAAGAAGAACACCTGATGAAGATTTCGTGCCAATGGGAACAGATATTAAGAAAGAAATTGCTTCTAGAAAATTACATAGTGAATTCAAGAAGAAGGATCTTGGTAATTTGATTGCGGCAATCTTCGCAAAATATAAGAATGGTAATGGTTTTGTAGACTCTGATACACCAAGAACATCTGATGTATTGGATGCTTTGAAGGATCTAGGTTACCAATATTCTATGATTGCAGGTATGACAGTTGCATTATCTGATATTTCTGTTGCGCCTCATAAAGATGAGATGGTAGCAGAAGGTAGAAAGAAAGCCGATGTATTGAACCATTTAAGAGACAGAGGTCTTTTGACACCTCAAGAATGGGAAACACAATTCCAGGTTGTTTGGAATGATGTTAAGGAACAAGTCGGTGACTCTTTGATGAATTCTTTACCAAGAATGTCACCAATCAACATGATGGCTGTATCGGGTGCCCGTGGTAACAAGAACCACTTTACTCAGCTTGCTGGTATGAGAGGTCTTATGGCGCGTCCTATTCAGTCAAAAACGAAGGGTTACCAACCTAGTATTATCGAAGTCCCAATTTACTCTTCATTCCGTGAAGGTATGACGGTAGCAGAATTCTTTATGTCATCTCATGGTGTACGTAAAGGTCTAACAGATACTGCGTTAAAGACAGCTGAATCTGGTTACTTAACAAGACGTCTTGTCGATGTAGCACAAGAAGTTGTTATTACAGAAGATGATTGTGAAACTGAAAAGGGCTATTTGGTTGATGGTTCTAAGGCTTATACAGATCAACTTGGCAACGTTAAAGAAGATACTTATGGTGCTCTTTACGATAACAAGAATGGTTCTATCATTGAATCTATGAAAGATCGTATTGCGGGATATTACACAGCAAGTGATGTTGTAGATCCTAAGAGTGGTGAAGTGATTTGTGAAGCAGATACATATATTACAGATGATATGGCTGCTGAAATTGCTGCAACACACGCACAAGTTATGATCAGAAACGTATTTACTTGTGAAGCTGAAAATGGAATCTGCCGTAAATGTTATGGTAAAAACATGGCTACAGGTAACTTAGTTGAAGAAGGTGAAGCTATTGGTATCATGGCTGCACAGGCTATTGGTGAACCTGGTACACAGCTTACAATGAGATCTTTCCACTCTGGTGGTGTAGCTACTGCCGGTGGTGATATTACACAGGGTCTTCCTCGTGTAGAAGAATTGTTCGAAGCTCGTACACCAAAGGGCGTTGCAGTTATTTCTAAGATTGATGGTGAAATTGTTGATATTAGAGACAATGATAATAATACAGGACGTATTGTTACTGTAGCGAATGCAACAGAATCTATCGAGCATAAGTGTGATCTAACACAGATTATTCGTCCTTGGATGAAAGTTGGTACTACTGTTCATGCTGGTGAAAAACTAACAGAAGGACAGATTGCACCTAAGGAATTACTTGAAGTAGCAGGTGTATCTGCAGTTCAAGAATACATTTTGAAAGAAGTCCGTAAAGTTTATGCTTCGCAGTCTATCGATATTTCTGATAAGCACTTGGAAGTTATGATTAGACAAATGATGAAGAAAGTCATTGTTGTTGAACCTGGTGATTCAGGATTATCAGCTGGACAAACTTTATCATTGCACAACATGAATGCAATTAATGAAGACTTGCTTGATGAAGGTAAAGCTCCAGCAAAATTTGGACCAATTATGCTTGGTATTTCTAAATCTGCAGTTGAAACTGACTCCTTCTTATCAGCAGCTTCCTTCCAGGAAACTACTAGAGTGTTAACAGAAGCAGCTATTAAGGGTAAGGTTGACCATTTAGAAGGTTTGAAAGAAAACGTCTTGATTGGTAAATTGATCCCAGCTGGTACTGGTAGAGATTTTGATAGAGAAACATCTAGAAAAATCAATGACTTAGCAAAGAGAATGATTGAAGAACGTCATGAAAGAAATGCTAAGTTTGAAGCTGAAGCAGAACCTACACTTCCTGAAGATGTAGTAAATGTTAGTGGTGATAGAGAAGAAACAACTTCGGAAGAATAAAATTTAAAACTCTATGATTTGGCTTAACAGTGATAAGGAACTAATTTCAAACTTACCATTGTTAGCTTATTCACTAAAAAAGGTCGGCTGCCATGAGCAGCCGACCTCTTTATGTATGTCAAAACAGTTCTGCGATAATATCCACGCACTTATCAATTCCCAGCACGCCGCTGTCCAGCGTCAGGTGGTAATTCTGGGCGTGTCCCCATTTCATGTCGGTGTAAAAGCGATGATAGGCGGCTCGGCGCTTGTCCTTGTCCCGCAGGCGCTCCTCCGGGGACTGCTCCCGTTCGCCGTACACCTTGACGATGCGTTCCGCACGGTACTTCATATCTGCGTGGATAAAGACTTTCAGGCAGTCCGCCTTGTCCCGAAGAATGTAGTCAGCACAGCGGCCGACGATGACGCAGGAACCTTTTTCAGCCAGTTCGGTAATGACCTTGCTCTGGTGCTCCCACAGGATATCCTCGTTGGTGGGGCCGAACATCCGGCTGGAGAGGGCGGCGGAGAGAAAGCCGCCGGGGGCATACTCCCCCGCCTCCTTCACGTAGTCCGGTGTGAAGCCGGTTTCCTTTTCCATCTCCTGAATGATCTCTGCGTCATAGCACGGGATACTCAGCTTTTCCGCCACCTTTTTGCCGATAGTGCGTCCACCGCTGCCAAACTCACGGCTGATGGTAATAACTCTGTTTTTCATTTAGTTTTCTCCTTTCAAAATGTCCG
>CAVJMM010000041.1:0-18712 GCA_963650865.1 Eubacterium sp. AM49-13BH
AAAGATAGATTGTTTCATTTGTGTCTTGTTTTAGGATAAAACCAATAACATTTTTAGAAAATGCTTCTTGCATACGTTCTTTTACAAGTGAAATATAAATGACGTATTTTGTTTGTTTTAGACAGGAAGATAATTGATGAATTCCATCTTCTTCATCTAATTCAATATCTAGAAGTAGAAAATCACATTTTGTTTGAGAAGAAATGAAAGAAGAAATGGATTCATATTCAAATATTTTAAGATTGGAATCGATTCTTTTTAGAATTGAAACAAATCGAAGTTGATCTTCTTTTTCGTTATCTATGATTGTGAATGTTGTCATAACATGTTCCTTATCAATATTATGCCGCAAATTAATAAAACTAGCTATATAAAACGATATTATGTCATTGTCTTATGTTGAAAATATGCGCTTAAAACTGTAAAATTGTTACTTGTTGAAGAAGGTATAAATTATGGAAGAGAAAAAGGATAGAGAATATTTTAGAACATTGGCACATCATTTGATGTTTGACTTGTCAGATGAAGAAGCTGATAGTATTGTTCAAGAATTTAGTACATTAGAATCACAGATGCATTTATTAGATGCTGTTAATACAGATGGGGTTGAAGAAATGGTATATCCATTTGAACAAGCAACGACATTCTTGAGAGAGGATGTGACATCTAATGTGATTACACAAGATGAAGCAATGAGTAACGTCACAAAGAAATTAGAAGGACATTTTATGCTTCCTAAGGTGGTGAAATAATGATTAAAGAAATGGCAAATGATAAGACAAATGTAGAAGAACGTGTAAAAGAAGCTTATGAAAAAGCACAAGCTTTACAAGATAAATTGAATGCAGTTATTACATTTGTAGACCCAACAGAACAATTAAAAGAATTACCAGAAGATGGAGCATTTAGAGGTGTTCCAATCGTGTTGAAAGATAATGTGAATACAAAAGGCATTCGTACGACTGCAGGTTCTCGTATTTTGAGTAATTATGTTCCAATTTACGATGCTGAAATCGTAACGAAGTTAAGAAATGCGGGTGCTGTTTGTATTGCAAAGGCTTCTATGGATGAACTTGCGATGGGTGGAACAAACTTAACATGTTTTACTGGTCCTGCGTTTAATCCATGGGATCTTAGAAGAATGACAGGTGGATCAAGTGGAGGATCTGCAGCATTAGTTGCTAGTGGTGTTGTTCCAATGGCAATTGGTTCTGATACAGGTGATTCTGTTCGTAAACCAGCAAGTTTCTGTGGTATTGTCGGTGTAAAGCCAACATACGGAAGAATTTCTCGTTATGGAATTATTCAATATGCATCTAGTTTGGATCATGTTGGGTATTTTACACGTTCCATTGAAGATGCTGCAGTTACTTTAAAAGTATTAGCTGGTAGAGATGAAAGAGATATGACATCTTCTTATAATGAAGTACCTGATTATAGTGCTTTATTGAATAGTGATATCAAGGGTAAGAAGATTGCGGTCATTGGAAATGTTATCAAGAATATTTCTAATACAGAAACTGTTAAGATCTTTAATGATTTGATGGATAAGTTAAGAGAAAAGGGTGCAATTGTTGATGTCTATGATTTTGATAATGATATGATGCGTGCAATTTTACCTGCTTACTTTATTATTGCCAATTGCGAAGCGACATCTAATGATTCTAATTTAGATGGAATTCGTTTTGGTATGCGTGAAGATGGTGAAGATATGGAAGCTATCATGACAAATTCTAGAACAAAGGGATTTGGACCATTGATTCGTAGAAGATTTGTAATTGGTTCTTATGGATTGTTTGAAGAAAACCAAGAAAGAATCTTTAGAAAAGCACAAAAGGTTAGAAGAGTTGTTGTGAATGCAATGGATGAATGTTTTAAAGAATATGATGCAATTGTAGCTCCAGCAAGTGGAGGTATCGCACCATTCATTAATAAAGATGAAGATCAAGATCAATTGAGTGATCAATTATCCGATGAGAATTTGATTGCGGAAAACTATATGGCTATGGGTAACTTCTCTGGTTATCCTTCCATGACTGTTCCAATGGGATTTGAAGAAGGTTGTCCAATTGGCATCAACATTACAACACCAGCATGGTGTGAAACAGAAATGTTTAATATTGGTCTAGCGATTGAAGAAATCACAGGATATAAAGATATGAAAGCGGAGGTGAAGTAAGATGGAATACGATGTAACGATAGGTATTGAAATTCACTGTCAGCTTAAAACAGCTACGAAGATGTTCTCTGGTGCTCCAACTTCATTTGGACGTAAGGCAAATACTTGCGTCAATGAAATTGATTTAGGACATCCTGGAACATTACCAGAAGTTAATAAAGAGGCAGTTCGAAAAGCAGTTATGGCTTGTACTGCATTACATTTATCAATTGATCCATTAGTGAAATTTGATCGTAAGAATTATTACTATTCTGATTTACCAAAGGGATTCCAGATTACACAACAATTTCATCCAATTGGAAGAAATGGTTATGTAGAAATTGATACAAAAAATGGTAAGAAAAAGATTCGTATCAATCGTATTCACATGGAAGAAGATACGGCGAAACAGTTCCACTTAACAAAGTTCTCTTTGTTGGATTTCAACCGTGCAGGAACACCTTTGATTGAAATCGTATCAGAACCTGATATGCATTCTGGTGAAGAAGCAGAAGCTTATGTAGAAGCTTTGAGACAGACTTTATACTATATTGGTGTATCTGATTGTAAGATGGAAGAAGGTAGTATGCGTTGTGATACAAACGTTTCTATTTCTCCTAAAGGTAGTGGTGTATTAGGTACTAAATGTGAAATTAAGAATATCAACTCGATTTCTCATGTTGGTAAAGCAGTTGATTATGAAATCAAGCGTCAAAAAGAATTGATTGAATCTGGTGAAAAAGTTATTCAACAGACAAGAAGATTTGATGAGAAGACAGGTACTACGATTGCGATGCGTTCTAAAGAAAGTAACGTCGATTATAAGTTCTTCCCAGAACCTAATATTTTCCCTATTCGTTTAGCAGATGAATGGATCGAAGATATCCAAGCACATATGCCTGAACTTCCTGAAGCAAGAAAAGAAAGATATTCTAAGGAATATGGTTTAAGTGAACATGATATTGCGATTTTGATTTCTAACAAAGAAATGAGTGAATACTTTGAAGAAGTTATGAAATACACAGATAACGCAAAACTTGCATGTAACTGGTTGTTATCTGAAGTATCTGCATGGCTCAATACAAATGAAAAAGTAATTCAAGATTGTGATTTGAAACCAGAAAGTCTTGCGAAACTTGTTAAGATGATTGAAGATGGAAAGATTTCAAACGCACAGGCAAAACAAGTTGTTGATGAAATGATGCATGGTGAAGATCCTGAAGCAGTTGCGGAAAAGAAGGGATTGAAACAAGTGAGTGATACTGGAGCAATTGAGGCAATGGTAAAAGAAGCACTTGATGAAAATCCACAAGCAATTGAAGATTTTAAAAATGGTAAAAATAAAGCACTTGGTTTCTTGATGGGTCAAGTTATGAAGAAATCTAAGGGTCAAGCAAATGGTAGTATTGTTAATAAGTTGATCAAAGAAGAACTGCAGAAGAGAATCGATGAGTAGTCAAATTCTTTCAAACAGTTTAGAATAGTAGTGTGGAGAAAGAAAAATGACACAAAAGAAAACAAAAGAATCAGCAAAGTCTCTTAAGAAAAAACAAAAAACACATAAAACAGGGATTTTATTTACAGTTTGTTTGATATTAGTTTTAGCTCCATTTGTTGTATTGGGATGGATTTTATTCTCATCTAGTTTAGATACAGGAACACCAGTTCTTGGAAATCGTTTTGAAGGTGATTTAGATCCAGCAATCACAAAAGATCAAATGAATCAAGTTGAAACTGCTGTAAAGGGATTGAGTGGACAAGATGATGCGTTTGTTACAATGACAACTGCAACATTACGTGTATATGTTGATATCGCAGATGATGCGAATGAAGAAACAGCGAATGCAAAGGCAGATGAAGTATATAATACAGTTGCATCTATATTAGATCCATCTGTATATTTCACAAAGACAGATTCTAAAAAGCAATATGATTTGGAAATTCATGTTTATACAAAACCTGAAAAAACAGGTGAAGAAGGTGAAAACTTTGTATATGTCATTGATACAAAGACTTCAAATATGTCTGAGCCACAAAAACAAACAGTTTCTGTAGCGAGAGATCAAGCTGTAGCAGATCAATTAAGACAAGATGTTTTAGATAGAGAAGCTGCTGCGAGTGCAAGTGCAGAAGCACAAGCAAATGGTGGAGAAATTTCTGGTGGTGAAGAAGTACCAACAGATGGTGAAGAAGCTTCACAAGAATCTGCAGAATAATAAAAATAAGGGACGTAAGGTCCCTTTTAAAAAAGATGATTATGGAAATGAAGAAAAACGAAATATTTACAGCGACATGTACAGGATATACAGATGATGGAGCAGGTGTTACACGCATTGATGGTGTTGTAATCTTTGTTCCTGGTTTAATCGTAGGTGAAGAAGCTGAAATTGGTATTACAAAGATGAAGAACAATTATGGTTATGGAAGAGTTGTTCGTATATTGAAACCATCGATTCATAGAGTAGAACCAAAATGTTCTGTATTTAAACCATGTGGTGGATGTCAATTACAACATATGGATGATGAAGCACAAAGAGAATTTAAAATGGAGAAAGTAAAAGCTTGTTTTAGAAAGAATGCAGGCATTGAAATTGATCCATTACCGATTTTGAAAGAAGAACCATATTGGAATTATCGTAATAAAGTACAAATTCCTGTTCAATTTAATAAAGGAAAAGTTGAAATGGGATTTTATCAGAATCATACCAATCGAGTTGTAGCATATGATAATTGTCATGTACAAACAGAATTATCCAATGCATTAACAGATTCTTTTAGAATATTATTTGAGAAATATCATTGTTCTAATCAAATACGACATGTACTAATCAAACATGCACATGTAAGTGGTGAAGTGATGGTTTGTCTTGTTGTTAGAAATTGGCCATTTGAACATTCTGATGCATTGATTAAAGAGATTCAAAAGAATTATGAAATTACATCTTTATCATGCATTGTAAATCGTAGAGATGATAATGTAATTTTAGATGGAAAAGAAATACTATTAGCTGGTAAACCATATATTGAAGAAGAATTATTAGGTTGTAAATTTAGAATATCAGCAAGATCATTCTTTCAAATCAATCCTTATGCAACAAGAGTCTTATATTCTACTGCGTTAGATTATGCGGAATTGACAGGGAAAGAAACTTTATTAGATCTTTATTGTGGTACAGGCACAATGGGAATCATTGGTGCAAAGCGCGCAAAGAAAGTATATGGAATTGAAATTGTTGCGGATGCGATAAAAGACGCTAAGATTAACGCAGAAGCAAATGATGTTCATAATATTCAATTTGTGAATGCAGATGCATCAAAAGGTGCACAAATGATTTTAAGATCAAAGATTCATATTGACGCAATGATTGTTGATCCACCAAGAAAAGGGTTATCCAAAGATACGATTGATGCGATATTAAAGATTGCACCAAAAAGATTAGTGTATGTTTCTTGTGATCCTGCAACTTTAGCTAGAGATGTAAAAATACTTACAGATAACAATTACGAGTTAGAAAAAGTACAGCCTTGTGATATGTTTCCTCAGACTGTTCATGTGGAGACTGTTGTAAAAATGAGTAACAAGAATTTGAAAGTTTGAGGGAAAGTATATGAATATAAGGTATGCCACAGTAGAAGATATTGAAGCAATTGCAGCGGTTGAAGCGGAATGTTTTCCACTTGCAGAGGCTGCAACAGAAAAGGATTTCATTGGAAGAGTAAAGTATTATGGAAATCATTTTTGGTTGATGTTCGATGAAGAAAAGTTGATTGCTTTTGTTGATGGCTTTGTAACCGATGAACCAGATTTGATAGATGAAATGTATGAAAATGCAGCTATGCACAACGAAAATGGCGCGTGGCAGATGATTTTTGGTGTTAATACATTGCCGGATTACCGCAAACAAGGATATGCTGGAGAATTGATTAAACATGCTATTGACGATGCAAAAAGACAAGGCAGAAAAGGACTTGTACTTACTTGCAAAGAAAAGTTGGTTCATTATTATGCAAAATTTGGTTTTGAGGATGAAGGGGTATCTGAAAAATCTACACATGGAAATGTTGTATGGCATCAGATGCGACTGATGTTTTGACATCATTTGATTTAAAATTATGTTCTTTCTGAGAAATGCACTTGTATTTTTAGGCTTAAAGCTTAACATGATGTTGTTTGAAAGGCAGCAGGAGACTGAGCTGCAACTCATATAGTCTTCTGCTTTTCTTTATAAAACCTCATCACAACAAAAATTTGATCCTTTTCAATAGATGTATAAAATTCGCAAGAAGTTGACGCTTATGAGTAAAGAGAATTAAAATATTTGTATTACAAAGGTGAGAAAAAAATGAACAAAGTATGTAAAACGATATGCAAAAGTTTGATTGCTATTACGATGATATTAGGTGTATGTGTTGGTAGTATTCAACAGATTTTAGCGCTTAACTGGGGCCCTGCATTTTATTATCCAGAAAATGATTCTTCACAAGATTTAGTTTATCTTGAGACAATAGAGGACGCATGGGAATTTGCAAAAAGCAGTAGAACAAGTAAAGGTGAAAATATTGTTGTCTATTTAAATTCTAATCGTATGATATATAGGCCTTTCTATTTAGGAGAAAATGAGTCTGCTACAATAGATATGAATGGACATTATATAAAGTTTAGAGATTCATATGGTGGATATTTTGGAATAGAAAATGGGGAAATTTTTAATTTAGGTAAAAACTCAACATTAATCCTTAAAGGTTCAAACCCAAGGACTTTTGGGTATGAAGGCTGGTGTTATACCGATGAAAGCACTGGTGAATTAAGCATAAGTTATGACACAGAATATATGGAGGTAACTGCTGGTGGTCTTCTTTACAATTCAACCTGTTATAATACTGCTGGAACAATTTATATGGGAGAAGGTGCCCACGCATATCTATACAATATCGCAATTTGTGGAAACGAAGCTATGGACCGTTCGGGAATAGCTGATACTAGAGGTATGATTAGACTTGCTGGTGATAATGCATACTTATATATGGAAAATAGTGAAATTTCACATAACTGGGGAACTGTCGCAGGTGGAATTGGTGTCGATGGTGGTACCAAAAATTGTGAAATAGTTATGGTCAACAGTAAAGTAGAATATAATCTTGAAAGAACACCAAACCCAAAATATGCTTTTGGTGGTGCAGGATTATTAATTTCTAGTTATGCAAAACTTACAATGGATAATAGTTCTATTAGCCATAATGTTTCGGTAAATAAAGTTGGTGGTGGAATTAAAGCTTCGGATGGAATGGAAATTGTTTTAAATAATAACTCGCATATTGACTATAACGAAACAAGAAAGTCCAATGATGGTGGGGGCATTTACGCAGATGGAGTATTAAAAATTACAGGTGATGGTACAGGAACAATCTCTTATAACAGTTCTTCTAATGATGGTGGTGGAATTTTAATCAATAATGATGATTGCTATATATCTAACGTCACTATTAATGGAAATACAGCTAAAACAGGCGCAGGTATTTATATCGATAAAGAAGATACTACGATTGAAAATTGTGTTATTACAAATAATATAGCTAGTGGTAATGGTGGCGGTATTTATGATGATAATGATGGAAATGTCATAAAGAATTGTACTATTACAGGAAATAAGACTACTTCTGGAAAAGGTGGAGGAGTCTACGTTTATGGTACAGTTGATGTAGAATTACGTGGAAAGAATATCATTACAGGAAACAAAAAAGGTGATAGTGATAATAATCTTTATTTAGATAACTGGGGATTATCAAAAGCGTATATTAAAGGAAGTGTAGATGCTGGATCTCTAGTTGGTATATCCAGTTCTTCTGATTCAACTAGACAAGTTGGGGATGAACTATATAACTATATTGATGGGACATTCTTACTAGATTCTAATCGTGACAAGTATCATTTAGAATATGTATCTAGTGATCATGAGTTATTTATCAGAGAAGGTGAAAGTGCTAAATATACAGTTTATGTAAATGGTCAAGAATTAGGGAAATACCATTATGGTGATAAGGTAGTGGTAAGTGATAATAACTTTAATCCTGAAAAGGTTTTTGTTGAGTGGGATACAGTAAATTCAACAGGATATACAATACCAAAGGAGAGAAAATCTAATCCTACATTTACGATAGATTCTATGCCTCTTAATGATGTATATATAGAAGCATATTATGCAAACAAAATGACAGGATTGACATTGAAATTGGATAAACCAGTAGCGGGTAGTAACTTACCGAATTCTTTACTATCTATGACAAATACTACAAATGAAAGTGTATACAGAACAGATAAATATGAATGGTTAGAAGTAAATGGTGAAGAATACACACCAACTTCAGGAACAGCGAAATATAATACAAGTTATGCGATTAAATTGCAAATGCAACAAGATGTGCCTAGTTATTTGGTATTTTCAGAAAGTCTAAAACCATATAATGTAATAATTCAATATGGTGATGTTACGGTTCAAGCAAAAGAGGTATCAGTAGATTCAGATGGTACTTTAACTGTTATTAGTCGTCCAATCAAAACAGACTTAGCAACAATCACAAGTTTTGATACGGATTCAATTACGGTACATAAAGGAATATCAAAAGAAGAATTAATTGCAGAACTTCCAACTAGTGCAACAGGTAATTCAAATGAAGTTGTAAGTTATGATTCAGATAATAATCCAATATATAAAAAACAAATATATACAGTAAATAAAGAAGGAATCACAACTGAACTTGATTGTTTACTAGATGAAAACGGTAAAGTTGTTCGTCCTGAAACAGGTACGGTTCAAGTAACTTTACCAGTTACAGCACAAGAGGATTTGAAGATAGGTGAGAATGTTACTTATCAAGTAAAAGTAACTGTATTTAATGATGATGATGAAAATATTACAAGTATTAAGGATGCTTCAATTAATGTTCCAGTTGGCGTAACAGTTGATGAATTTAAAAATTATCTTCCTTCTACTACTGCAGTAGAAACAAGTTCTGGATATACAAAAGAATTAAATGTAAACAAAGATTCATTAGGTGATCAATTAAATGGACATTTAGATGATGATGGAAAACTTGTTAAAGGGAATACTGGTAAATATTATTTTGAGATAAATTTAGATGTAGTGACAGATGAAAATCTAAAAAATACAGATTATAAACAAATGAAAGTTACTGTAAATGTAACAGATTCTGAATCAGAAGTTACAACTAAGGATATCACACCAGATACTCCTGATACACCTGAAGAAAAGAAGACTGGAATTACAGTAAGTGATGTAAAAAATTATGTATATAATGCAGAAGAACATAAGGAAACAATAACAATTAAAGATACTAAGGCAGATAAAGTCTTAGTTGAAGGAATAGATTATGATGTAACTTATTCTAGAAATAAAGAAGCAACAGAAGACTTTACAAATGTAGGTACAATTACAATTACTGTAACAGGTAAGGGGAACTACTCTGGAAGCTTTGAAAAGACTTACAACATCACTCCAGCACCAGCAACAGTCACAGTAAAAGCTGAAGATAACGGTAAAGTTTATGGAACAATTGATCCTAAATTGACAGCTACGGTTACAGGATTAAACGAAGATGATTCTGTAGTATACGATGTATCAAGATCTGAAGGTGAAGATGTAGGAAGCTATGAAATCAAAGCTACTGGTGAAGAAACCCAAGGTAACTACAATGTAGTATACGAAAGTGGTACATTCACTATCACTGCTCAAACGATTAGTCCAGGTACAGATCCAGAAAATCCAGATCCAACATATAACGGTGTTGAAATCGGAACACTTGATGATGTAGTTTACAATGGTATATCTCAACAACAAAAGCCAGCAGTAACTGATAAAGAAGGCACAGCTTTAATTGAAGGTACAGATTATGAAGTGAGCTTCAGTGATGATACAACTAACGTTGGTGAAGTAACGGTAACAGTAACAGGTATTGGAAACTATACAGGTGAAGTTACAAGAACTTACAACATCACTCCAGCACCAGCAACAGTAACAGTAAAAGCTGAAGATAGCGGTAAAGTTTATGGAACAATTGATCCTAAATTGACAGCTACGGTTACAGGATTAAACGAAGATGATACTGTAGAATACAGTGTAACAAGAGCTGAAGGTGAAGATGTTGGAAGCTATGAAATCAAAGCTACAGGTGAAGAAAGCCAAGGTAACTATACTGTAGTATACGAAAGTGGCACATTCACTATCACTGCTCAAACGATTAATCCAGGTACAGATCCAGAAAATCCTGATTCTGCATACAATGGTGTGCAAATTGGAACACTTGATGATGTAGTTTACAATGGTACATCTCAACAACAAAAACCAACAGTAACTGATAAAGAAGGCACAGCTTTAATTGAAGGTACAGATTATGAAGTGAGCTTCAGTGATGATACAACTAACGTTGGTGAAGTAACGGTAACAGTAACAGGTATTGGAAACTATACAGGTGAAGTTACAAGAACTTATAACATTACTAAGAGAGAAGTAATCTTAACAGCACCAAGTGCTGAAAAGGTATACGATGGAACACCATTAACAGCTACAGAAGTAACAGTTGAAGGTGATGGATTCGTAGAAGGTGAAGTAAGTAACTTAACAGCTACAGGAACAATTACAAATGTTGGTTCAGTAACAAATGGTATCTCTTATACTTATGGTGATAACTATAAGACAGGTAACTACAATTTAACAAAGATCAATGGTACATTGACAGTAACATCTAAATCTATTACTCCTGATACACCAGAAACATCAGAAGGTGATAAGACAGGTATTACAGTAACGGATCTAGAAGATGTAACTTATAATGGTGAATCTCAACAACAAAAACCTGAAATCAAAGATGAAACAACAGGTAAGACATTAGTTGAAGGTGAAGATTATGACATTACATATCCTGAAGATACAACAAATGCAGGACAAGTAACTGTAACAATTACAGGTAAAGGAAACTATACAGGTTCTTATACAGTTACATATAACATCAACAAGAGAAACGTAACATTCACATCTCCATCAGCAACTCCAGATAGTTCGGTTGTATCAAGTGGTTCAAATGATTCAACAAACAATGGTAGTGGAAGTGGCAATACAGTTGCACGAGCTGCAACAAACGCAAATACAAATACCACAACAAACACAACCGTTGATAATACAACAACTGCAAGTACACCAGAAGCTACAGCTACTCCTGCTAGTACTCCAAAGGCAACATCAACTCCTACAGTGATCGGTGATGATGGAACTCCTGAAGTTGTTTCTAAAGGACACTGGGCTATTGCAAATTTAGTATTAGGTTTATTATCTGTATTGATTGCGGTTATGATGATTGCGATGAAGAGTGATGAAAATGATAAGACAGCTCTTGTATGTAAAGTTGTTGCGGGTGTATCTGCACTTGCGAGTGTTGTAACATTTGTTCTAACACAACAAATTGGACAATCTATGGTATTTGCAGATGCATGGACGATATTAATGGCAATCTATGGTATTTGTAGTATAGCTACAATCTGCATCAAAAAATTCTATTTAGAAGATAGTGATACTTCTGAAGAAGAATAAAGTGATTATATTGAAAAGAGATGTTTGAGCTCAAGATATCAAGAATACTGTAAAAAATAGAGAATCAGATGAACAAAATCTGATTCTTTTTCAATAGATCGTTGACTTTTGAAAAACCGTAACTAAAAATATAGAAATTGACAATTCTCAACAATATTTTTCTGCTTTAGAAAAATGATAATTTTACCTAAAAAATAAAAAATGTAAACAAAGCTATTTTTGCATTTTTATATGAATTCATATGGAAAAATGAATGTGATATAATCCGTTTGGAGAGAAAAGATAAAATGAAGAAAAAAGATGAACTTCCAGCATGTCCAGTAGCTACAGCTGTAGATTTGATTGGTGGAAAATGGAAATTATTAATTATTCGTAATTTGAGAAATAGGGCATGGCGTTTTAATGAATTACAAAGAGACTTAGAAGGAATCTCTCAGAAAGTTTTAACGGAAAGTTTAAAACAGTTAATTGATGATGGTTTGGTATATCGTCATGATTATCAACAAGTGCCACCTAAAGTAGATTATGGATTAACAGATCTTGGTAAAAACATGTTGCCTGTTATTGATGCTTTGGCTGATTTTGGAAATTATTATAAATCTGTTATTGAATAAAATTGTTATTGCATCTCAGCTCATTTTGTTCAAAAATATAAAAAACGGAGTGATGTTATGACATTCGAAGAATTTTTGAGTAACAACTTTGCTGAAATTATTGGTCTAATATTTATTTGGATCATTATCAACAAAGAGAAGCTATTAGATAAAAAAGATGTTCATAGTTTTATGAATATATTTTATTGTGAAATCGCAGAAATGCTTGCTTTTAATTTGGAGAAGATAACAGGTTATTGGAGTGAACCAACAGCACTTCGTATTATACTTTCTGGGATAGCTTATACATTAAGAGCAGTACTTGTATATTTGTTTATTCGTTTGATTTGGCCACATGAAAACAATAAAACAGCGAAGATGGTATTAACATTGCCACTGATTGTATGCGCAATTTGCGGCTTTTCTCCTTTCTTCACAGACTTTGTTTATTCTTTTAGTGCTACAAATCATTTTAGTAGAGGTCAATTGGGATGGATCTTCATGATAACCGTCATAGGATATGTTCTGTTATTTGCTGTGTATATTATCAAACAACATCAAAATGCGGAAAAGATGAATACAACGATATTGTTGTTGATTGCATTCTTTATCATTACTTCAACAGTTTTATCAACAATCTATGATATGGAATGGTTAGGAAGATTATCGATTGTATATGGGATTGTATTCTGCTTGTTTGCATTAGATACTACAAAATTAAAGAAAACAATATATGTTTTACAAGAAAATGAAGATTTAAAAAATGCTTTGAATGAATTAGAAGAAACAAAGAAAGATGCAGAAATAGCCAATGAAGCCAAAACAACTTTCTTGTTGAACATGTCACATGATATTCGTACACCATTAAATGGAATCATTGGAATGCTAGATATCGCAGATCATTTTCCTGATGATTTAGAAAAACAAAATGAATGCAGAGATAAAGTTAGAAATGCTTCAAAGATATTATTAGAATTAGTGAATGATGTATTAGATAGAAGTAAATTAGAATCAGGTGAAGTTGTTTTAGAACATATTCCTTTTGATTTAGAAACCATTGTTCAAGATGTATATAACTCTATTACAAAACTAGCGGAAGATAGAGATATCGAAATCATTGAAGAGAAATTTGATGTTGCACATACAAAGTTAATCGGTAGTCCATTACATTTCAAAAGAATTGTAATGAATATTGTTAGTAACGCAATTAAATATAACAAAGATCATGGGAAAGTATATCTTACTTATAAAGAAGTCAGTTATGATGGACATTCAGTTATGATTGAATTTCTTTGTAAAGATACTGGTATTGGTATGAGTGAAGAATTTCAAACGCATTTGTTTGAACCATTCACACAAGAAGATCAGTCTGCACGTTCTAACTATCAAGGAACAGGACTTGGTATGTCTATTGTAAAAAGTATTGTGGACAAAATGAATGGTTCTATATCTGTGAAAAGTGAGAAAGATAAAGGTTCTATCTTTGATGTACTTGTTCCTTTTGAAGTGAATGATTCTGTTGAAATCAATATATCAAAAGATAATCATTCTGAACAATATTCTATTTATGGAATGAATATTTTGTTAGTAGAAGATAATGATTTGAATATGGAAATTGCAGAATTCTTATTAGAAGAATATGGTGCAAATGTTACGAAAGCTTGGAATGGTAAAGAAGCCATTGATATCTATACAAAATCAAAACCAGGTAATTTTGATGTGATATTGATGGATGTTATGATGCCAGTGATGAATGGATATGAAGCTACAAAATATATTCGCTCTTGTGATAGAAAAGACGCAAAGAGTATTCCAATTATCGCAATGACAGCCAATGCATTTGTAGAAGATCGAATCAAAGCGAAAGAAGTTGGTATGAGTGATTATATTTCTAAACCATTGGATGAAAAAATAGTAATCCAAACAATTGCCAATTGTTTGATGAGTAGGTGAATTACCTACTTTTTATTTTGGATGAAATAGTCATAATAAGAAGCTAAGGCAACAAAGAATACTTGTAAAGAAGTAGAGGAAGTTAAAATGGATTGAAAGAAGAAATTGATTTTATCGAAACAAATCGTTTTATAGAATTGAGGATCAGAATAGTTATAAGACAACAAAATTGTTTTATTTCCATCTAAATTTAAATTCACAAATTGTTTTTGAATCCATTTTCCAGTTAAAGAAACAATGAAAATCAAATCCATTTTTCTATATAATTCTTGAATGGAATAATCATCACTATCACGATTGATAATATAAATTTTCATTCCATATTTATCCATTAAATTTGAAAAATAAACACTTGAAGTATAACCATAAACAGTTGTGATAATTGCGACTTTTTTACAATGAATTAATTTTTCACAAATTACTTTTAAGTCTTCACTAGAAAAATAAAGAAAAGCATTTTGATAGAGATCATTAATTAAATCAAAAGAATCTTTTAAATAATCATTTTGTAATTGTTTTTGTTCAAAATCAGCAAGTATTGTACTTTGAGATAAATCATTATTCTTAAATTCAATAAAACCAACATAACCTAGTTTTTTACAGAACTTTGTAATAGAAGATGGTGTTGTCTTTGCGAGAAATGCTGCTTCATCAATAGACATTTCAGGTAATTCATTTAAGTGCTCTAATAATGTTTTCGCTATTGTATAATTCACATCATATTTTGTGGAAGTAAATAAATATTCTAGTAAAGTGCTTTTTAAATTCATCTGCATATTGATCACCTAGTACTATCATAACAAGTTAAAAAAATTAGTGAAACTCTTATTTTCCAAAAGTGGAAAATGGTATTTGTTGAGGAATGTTAAATCTTATTTATAATCAAAATTGTAATAATCATGATTATTGAAATGACAGGAGAAAACAAGTATGAACGAAGTAAAAAAAGCTTTTCCAAAGGATTTTTTATGGGGTGGTGCATTAGCCGCAAATCAATGTGAAGGTGCATATAATGAAGATGGAAAAGGAATGTCCATCGCTGATATTCACATTTATAATCCAAAGATTAATCGTAAACAAAGTGAAACGAAAAATCATGAGTTCACAAAAGCAGAAATTGAATTTCGTAAGAATGATACAACTATAAATTATTATCCAAAGAGATTTGGTATTGATTTTTATCATACTTATAAAGAAGATTTGAAATTGTTAAAAGAACTTGGAATCAATAGTTTAAGAATTTCAATTGCTTGGACAAGAATCTTTCCTACAGGTTTAGAAGAAGAACCAAATGAAAAGGGTCTACAGTTCTATGATGATCTTCTTGATGAAATGAATCGTTTAGGCATCATTCCTATGGTTACGATTTCACATTATGAAATGCCTTTAGAATTATCTCTTCATTATGGAGGATGGTTATCTAAAGTGACATTAGAAGCGTTTAAGAAATATGTTGATGTAATCATGGAACGTTATAAACATAAAGTGAAATATTGGATTGCATTTAATCAAATCAATTCATTGTTTGGAGAAGGCTATAATTCTTTATCAATTCCTTATGACTATGTAGAAGATTTTACATCCGCAAGCTTTCAAGCATTGCATTATCAATTTGTAGGGAGTGCTTATGCGAAAAAGAAAATGGATGAAATGAATACTGGTATGAAAATGGGTGCGATGGTATGTAATGGAATTGGTTATAGTCAAAATTGTGATCCAAATGAAGTGATGTATACATATAAAAAAGCACAAATGCAATATATGTTTTTAGATGTATTGTGTCGTGGTTATTATCCACGTTCTATGTATAGATATTTTGAAGAAAATCATATTCAACCATTTCAAGCAACACAAGAAGAATTAGATTTGATCAAAAAATATCCATGTGATTTCTTATCATTCTCATATTACGGAACAGGGGTATGTTCTAGTGATATTAAGCCAGGTGAGAGAAAAATGAATCCATATTTAACTGCAAATGAATGGGGATGGGTAAATGATCCAGTTGGATTACGTTATGTTTTAAATGAATATTATGATCGTTATCAGTTGCCAATCATGATTACAGAAAATGGGTCTGGATTTGTGGATGAAGTGAGTGAAGATGGTAAGATTCATGATCCATATCGTGTAGATTACTTCAAACAACATTTTGAACAAATGAAAGAAGCAATTTATGATGGTGTAGAATTAATTGGTTATTATGCTTGGGGACCAATTGATATTGTTAGTTGTACTTCTAGTGAAATGACAAAACGTTATGGCTTTATCTATGTTGATGAAGATGATTATGGAAAAGGATCTAAAAAGAGAATTAAAAAAGATAGTTTCAATTGGTATCAAAAAGTAATTGAAACAAATGGCGAAGAACTATGAAAAGAAGGGCTGTACGATTGTACAGTCCTTTTTGATCACGATTTAAAATACTTTAAGAGTGTTCGCATAATATCATTTTCTTTGAGTGGCTTTGTAAGATGTTCATTCATTCCAGCATCAAGACTTCTTTGCACATCATCTGTAAAGGCATTGGCAGTCATCGCAAAGATCGGTGTAGCGATATTCATATTTCGGATTGCGATAGATGCTTCTAGTCCATTCATGACAGGCATCATTATATCCATGAAAATAACATCGTATGTATTTGGATTTGCAAGTATTTCATCGACGGCTAATTTTCCGTTTTCCACCCATTTTACTTGCATGCCATGTTGTTGTAAGAGGAAGATTGCGATTTCTGCGTTTAATTCATTATCTTCAACTAACAGAACATTTTTATTTGGAAATAGAATTGAACAATAATCTGTTTCTTGATCTTCTTCATGTATCTCTAAATCTACTTCTAAAGGAAGTTGGAAAACAACTCTTGTTCCTTTGTGCAAAGTAGATTGAATATTTACATTTCCACCTAATAATTCAATCAAACTTTTTGAGATAGATAAACCAAGACCAGTTCCTGTATATTTTGTTCGAACTTGTGCTTGTTCTTCTTGTGAGAATGGTTCAAACGCATGTTTTAAAAATTCTTCACTCATGCCAATTCCATTATCTTCACAAATAAATTCATACCAAGCAATTTTTCCATCAAATGAAATTTCTTTTCCATAGACAAAAACATGACCGCCTTCCTCATTGTATTTGATTGCGTTGCTGATGAAATTGATGAAGATACGTTTTAAATAATCAGGACTTCCAATCAAATTCACATGTTCAATTTCATTTGTATTTTGTGGTACAAAATGAATGCCATATTCTTTTGCTTGTGATTCTACGACTACATGAACTTCATCTAATATTTGTTTTAAGTTAAAATGAACATGTTTTAATGTATAATTGCCTGATTCAAGCTTATTCATGTCTAGAACATCATTTACCAATGACAATAGATTATTTGTGGCTTTCTCAATTTTGTCATTACATTCTTTTTGTTTTTGAATATTTCCAATGTTATGATTTAAAATATATAACATTCCACGTATTCCATTGATTGGTGTAAGAATGTCATGAGACATTCTTCTTAAAAAATCAGTTTTTGTGGCATTTGCTTTTTCAGCTTCTTGTGCAGTTTCAATCAATTTTTGCTGATATTCTATCTCTTGTTTCTTATCTAATGTAATATCTTTCGAAACAAACAAAACTTCTTCAACATTGTTATCAACATCACGCTTTTTCACAATGAAATGTGCTCGATACCAACAGTCATTTGGCCCGTGGTATTCCATTGCGATAGAATTTTTGTCTTTTAAGCGTATTGGCATTGTATTTGGATCCACAAATTCTCGTACTTGATCTTTCATTTCATCCACGACCATTGCGGATAAAGTCTCTTCTCGAATATCATCTAAGTAACCAGTTTTACCAGAGATGTTACTGATAGAATCAATGGAATTAATCATTTCGTATGTTTTGGTTTTTAAGTTTTCTAGGAAGATCGTATCGTACATTGTCGCAATTGTTCCGATAATGTCAGCGTTTTTATTTGCGATATCTAATGCGTGTTGTAATTGCTTTTTTTGTTCTTCTTGTTTTTTGACAATCTGATCAATTTTGCGAGACCCCATGATTACTTTTACAGTATTGTGTAATTTTACACGCACGAGTTTTGTTTCCATATTGGAGTATCCCATATAATTTGGTTTTACTTTATATTGGACAGAGATATCATGATGGTATTTGAAGTACGCTAATAAGTTTTCTCTCTCCATGAAATGCAATAGATCTTCATCATCTTCAATGATATTTTCACAGAATTCTTTTTGACGTGATGAGTAAGAATATTGTTTTGTTTGGTTTCCACTTGAAAGATGAGAATCATTTTCTTTGATGATTTGTAATGTATCTTTTTCTAAATCACATGAATTACCCCGACTGACCCGCTGATGCGAATCAGACGGGGTTTCTGCTTTCCA
>CAVJMM010000042.1:0-18117 GCA_963650865.1 Eubacterium sp. AM49-13BH
GATGAAGCAAGAAGCTCAGACCTCTAAGCGTAAGCGTAGGTCGTGAGTAGTTCACCAATCTATAATGCAGGTACTGGAATATTACAAGCCGTTGGTGATTCAAAAATCCACTGTGTTTTTTTGATTGCGACATCGATATTAAATATCTTTTTGGATCTTTTGTTTGTGAAAAATTTTGGTTTAGGTGTTCAAGGGGCTGAAATTGCGACAATTATCAGTGAATTCATATCAATGGTTTTAGTTTTGTTTCTTTTGTTGACCGTAAAAGAAGAATATAAAGTTTCTTTGAGAAAGCTAAAAATTGATTTTTCGGTTTTAAAAAAATTATTTTGATTGGAATTCCTGCAGGAATACAAGGAATGATTGTGTCTTTATCTAATGTGATAGTAATGGCATACATTAATCAATTTGGTTCAAATGGTGTTGCGGGTTTTTCCTGTACAAAGTTTAATGCTTGCGACGACTACATTTTGTGGTCAGAATTTTGGTGCTAATCTGTATGATCGAGCAAAAAAAGGTGTTAGAGCTTCTTTGGTGATGTCGATTTCAATTGCAGTAATTATGGGAGTATTATCCTATATATTTTCTAATCAATTAATTGGAATCTTCACAAGTGATATTGCAGTAATTCAAAATGGTTCAACAATTCTTAAGATTATGTGCACATTCTATATTTTTCTTTGTTTTCATCAAATGTATTCTGCAGCACTACGTGCTTCTGGAAAAAGTATGATTCCGTGGTAACTTCGATTGTTGCTTTTGTAATTGTTCGTCAATTGTTTTTTATTGATTTGTGTTCCTTTCTTTCATGATATTTCCGCGATTGGATATAGTTATAGTTTTAGTTGGGCATTTAGAGCTGTCGTTACAAGTATATGCTACTTAAAAGCTGATTTCTTGCATTCAAAAAAATGACGATTATTCATTTTTGTATATTTCCTTTTCTTTGAATTTGACTAAAATAGTCTTGTATTAAGAGGAGGAGTCTATGTCAGTTTTAGAAAGTGCAAAACATGCTGCAGAAAGGGCTGCTGTTTCTGCGTTAGCGGATAGATTATTAAAAAAGTTAAATGAAGCAAATAGTTACGAGGAAAGAACAGAAGTCTATTTAGAAATTGTAGATTTAGCGGAAAAGTTTTATCCTGAAGCAAAGGATAAAATTGCATCTGTAAGAAAATATGTTTCAGATCCTAATCATAGATGGATGAAGATGATCAATCATATTATTGATGATGCAGATCCTCATTACGCAAAAGTAATGTTATTGAATTTGGGCTATGAATCATTCTTTAGAGGTACAAAGATGATTCGTGAAAACCGTGAAAAATATAATTGTAATATTCCATGGTTGATCTTATTTGATCCAACAATGGCTTGTAATATGCATTGTGTTGGTTGTTGGAGTGGAACTTATGGTAGAAAGTCATCTTTAACATTCGAACAAATGGATAAGATCGTTACGCAAGGTAAAGAATTAGGTGCCCATTTGTATATGTTAACTGGTGGTGAACCAATGGTTAAAAAACAAGAAGTGCTAAAACTTTGTGAAAAACACAATGATTGCTTCTTCGTTGCATATTCAAATTCAACATTGATTGATGAAGAATTGTGTCAAAAGATTCAAAAGCTAGGAAACTTATCATTTATGTTGTCTATTGAAGGAACACCAGATACAAATGATATGAGACGTGGTGAAGGACATTATAGTGCAGTTATGAAGGCTATGGATCTTTTGAAGAAATATGGAATTGTATTTGGTACATCTATTTGTTATACAAAAGCGAATGTTGAAGCTGTTACTTCAGATGATTTCTTCCATATGTTATGTGAGAAGGGTGCACATTATGGATTCTATTTCCATTTAATGCCTGTTGGTAATAATGCTGCGGTTGAATTGATGCCGACTTTGGAACAAAGAAAATACATGATTGAAAGAATTAGAAGTATTCGTACAGAAGAAAGTGATATTGAATTCTTCCCAATGGATTTCCAAAATGATGGTGAATTCGTAGGTGGATGTATTGCTGGTGGTAGAAACTATTTCCATATCAATTCTAATGGTGATGCTGAACCATGTGTATTTATTCACTTCTCAAATTGTAATATCAAAGATCATTCTATCTTAGAAATGTTACAATCTCCATTGTTTATGGCATATCATGAAGGCCAGCCATTTAACAGAAATCACTTAAGACCATGTCCAATGCTTGAAAATCCAGAACTATTAAAAGAAATGGTTCATAAGACAGGTGCTCATCAAACAAATGAAGAATCTCCTGAAGAAGTTGAACATTTATGTGCAAAAACAGAAGATTACGCAAAAGCTTGGGCTCCAGTTGCTGATGAAATTTGGAGTCATCAAACACATAAAAAACCTTCTTATGAAAACTTCACAAAGGAAAAGAGAGAACATCCAGAACTTGCAGCGTTTGAACATGCTGATGGAACGAATCACATTGATTTAGATATCAATGCTCCTGAACAAGCCAACAAATGAAGATGAAAGAGAACAAAAATGAAAAATTGTTCTCTTTTTTTTGGAATTAAAAAAAATCTTGTGAATATTAAATTAGAGGCGGAAAATGCCTAGGAGGATATTATGCAAGATTTAAATGAAATTAGAATTACAGGAACAATTGTTAATGAACCAAAATTTTTAAAAACACAAACAGATGGTACATTAGGACGTTTATCCGTAGCGGTACATCGTCCAGAACCTTCAAAATCCATTGATTTTTTAAATGTGATTGCGTGGAATGAAACCGCTGAGTTCATCCAAGAACACTTTCAACAACAAAGTCGTATTTCTTTGGTAGGAACATTACAATACCAAAAGTACAAAGCTGCTGATGGAACAGATAAAAGAGCTTATCGGATTGTTGCGACAAATGTATTGGATCCTAGTCTTGAGGAAGAAGCATGAATAAATGGTTGTTCGTACCAATCACGTTACTTTCTTTGATTTTACCAATGGAAGTGAAAAATACTACTTATACCATTGATTCAACTGTAGAAGGGATGAAATATGGATTCTATGAAGATGAAGATTGTAAGATTCCAATTTTAGATGAATCTAAAGAACCGCTTGTACTAGAAATGAAAGAGGAGGAAACACAACAACTTTCTTTTGAACAAGAAACAATTTACATCAAACAATTAGAAACGGTGGATGGTTATTATTTAGATGGACAATCCTATCTTTTAACAAAACACACAACATTACCAATCTATCCAATTACATTAAAATTTGAATCAGATAGGTATCCAACTTCCTTTCAATTGAAAGATGATCAAGGAGATGTAATTCATACATGGCAAGCAGATCAGGAAACTGTTCCTGATATCACTTATGTTGCGGGAAAGAGTTATACATTACTAGATTGTAACAATGTACCGTATACAATTTCAAATCCAATGACAGTTTCTATTCCATATGAATATGATTCAACATTTAATTCAAAAATTTCTTTTCAACATGAAATGTATGGATCGATATCTTTTGATGTATTAGATGAATCTGATCAACCAATTGAACAAGTAACCTATTCACTTTATGAAGATGATCAAGGAGAGAAACTTGTGAAAGATATTCAGCATCATGACTGCATAAAAAAAAGTGATCCTAACGGGAATATCCAATTTGATGTAAAAGAGGGAGTTTATTATTTACAACAAAATGATATTTCTGAGGAATATTATCGAAATCATGAATTTATGAAAGTGGAAGTAAAAAATCAACAAACAACTTCATTTACTATTCATGAAAGTCATGTTTCTGTTATTTTTTCTACAAAAGATTTAGAAACGAAGAATGATATTTCAGCTTCTGTATGGATCAATGAATGTAATCAAAAGGTACAATCCAATGAGAAAGTAATGTTAAAAAGGAATACAACATATTCCATTAAAGACTTAGAACATCCGAATGGTTATTATGCATGTGATGAGATAACATTTCAAACAAGTGAAGAAAAAAATGATCAAATCATTGAATTGTTTTATCAACCTTTTATAGTTACTTTTCGAATCAAAGATATTGATACAAAACAATCTGTAATTTCAAATAAGTATGCAATTTATGATTCTAATCAAACAGAAGTTTTATCTTTTACGATGGAAGATACTTGTTATCAAACATCTGCATTGCGGGATGGAATCACATACACCTTAAAAGAAATTGATTCTAAAAATGGTTATTTGAGAATGGAAGATATTGCGTTTGATATTTCTAATCTACAAAAAGATATTCTGATACAAGCTTATAAAATTCCTTTTACATTTGTACAATCTAAAATCATCGATGAAAAAGGAAATTTAGTGAATGGTGAGATTGGTGTTTATGCGGATGAAACTTGTACGAAACAAGTTCAAGATATTTATGGAAATACTTTAAATCAACTACAAGGCAGTTCTATTAGAAATGGAATCTATTACATTAAATTAAATGCATTAGATTCACACTATCTTTGGAATAATGAAGTGCAGAAAATTGTAATTGATCATCATCACGATTTCTTTTGTTTCCAAGTGAAAGATATTAAATTCAATCTTGAAGTAAAAACTGTTGATGGAGATTCCTTAGAAAATGTAGAAATGCAATTGTTGGACCAAGATGGTAATGTGATAGATTCTTTTTTGAATCAAAAAATGAATGAAGAAATATTACATAAATTAGAACGAGATCATCAATATCGTGTCCGTATTGCACATATTCCAGGGTTATATACATATGAAAAGAAAGAAAAAGAATTTTCTTCAAATGAAGAAACAACCTTGGTATTTGAATGTAATCCATACATTGATTTAAAAGTGAAGGGGCAAGGAATATTTGCTTTGTATGAAGATGCAAGATGTACGCAACTTAGCAAAGATATGTATGGAATGGAAACAAAGAAAAGTGGGAATTCTATAGAATGGTTAATGAGAACTGGTACATACTATTTGAAACAAATTGAACCACAATCAGGTTGTTATGAAAATACAAATATTCAAAAAATACAATTAAAAGAAGGAACCTGGTCTGTCATACAAGAAGTAGAAAATATACCAATTGTATTCAATATTCAAATCATAAATGAGGATGATCAATTGATAGAAGAATCGGAATATGAATTATTGGATGAATCAGGGAATGTTTTCGATAGAATCACAAATTCAAATGAATCATATCAAGCAGATTGGTTAAAACCGTCTTTAAAGATAACATTTCATGAAACAAAAACACCAGATGGATATCAATCTAATCCTACAGATATCGTATTTACACTTCCGGATTCCATTCCATCTACAAATCCTACGATTGTATTAAAGTATTCGAAAAAAGAACAAAGTTCTTTGATTCAGTCAAAAGATACAACAATAAAAGAGAAAGAAATCAATCATACAAATACAGGAATCATTTATTGTGGAATTTTTGTTTCAGCATTCTTGATTGCATTTTTGGTATATCATTTTCATCATTCATGAATATTTGTTAAAATGGTGCATGAGGTGATGAAATGAAAGATATGAATGTTTATACGACACATATTAAATGTCGTAATTGTGGAAAAGAAATTCCATTTACAATGCATACATTAATTGATACCGCAAAAGATCCAAATGCATTTCAAAATCTATTATCAAACGCATATTTCACATATGTTTGTCCAAAATGTAAAGTTGTGGACTATGTAACGTATTCTTTTATGTACCACGATGGCGCAAATAAATTACTGATTGCGTGTGCGGATAGTGAAAAAGACTACAAAGAAATGAAAGAAGCCTTATCTGGAGAAAGAAAAAATAATGAGTTAGATAAAGTTTTAGCGGAATGGTTATCTAAGTGCGAAGTAAGACTTGTGAGAGGGGAATATGAGCTACAAGAAAAAGCACTCATTTCATATTTGAAATTAGATGATCGTGTAGTAGAACTCATAAAATATCAAATTAAAAAAGGACTTCCAAAAGATGTAGATCTATTATTCAATACAGATGAAGAACGTTATGTGTTACTTGTTTTTACAGAAAAAGGACTTGAAGATAAAATTCCTTTAACAAAAACAGAAATAGAAAATGTTCAAGAAAAATATAAAGATGTATTTGAAAATGATCAATGCATCGAAATAAATGAACATTGGGCAAAACAAATTATCGAAAAAGAATAGGTACTTAGTATCTATTCTTTCTTTTTTGGAATATAGAACAATTGTTTGATCATCTGATTGGTGTCAATTAGATTGTTATAAGAAGCTTGTTGATAAATATTTAATAATAAAGAATAATCAGAAGTTTGGCTCACTGTGAAGTAATTGCCATTCCAATCTTTACAACCCATCATTGTTATAACAGGCATTTTTGTATATAAAGTATTTAAATACTTTTGATAATCTGTTAATTCTAAATTCGCTACTTGAGATAATAACGTAGATAGATAGTTAACTGAAATTTCATCAATCCATCCTTCAGGAATATCATAATTTGCCCATAATACAAATCGGGTGATATATCTTTTTTGTTGTTCTTCATCTGTTAAGTTCGATAATTTTTTACCCATAACTTCTTCATAAAATGAATCTTCAATATATGGTTGATGATCTCCATACATCAGAATGATAGTAGGTTCTTTTATATTTTTGAAATAAGAAATGAGATTTGAAAAAGCAGTATCTGTTTCTTTGATTAATGAAAGATATTGTTCAGTTAAAGGATAGGTTCCTTCCATGTTTTTTAGCTTAACTTGTGGAAACCAAGAACCCGTTTCTTGATCATAAGAACTATGGTTTTGCATTGTTACATTAAACAAGAAGAATGGCTTTGAAGTATCTCGATTTTCATATAATTCTTCTACATGTTCAAAATCACTTTCGTCAGATACAAATAAACGTATTTTATCAAAATCATTATAATCACCATAACCTGTATAAGAATCAAATCCCATATCATTATATACATTGATTCGATTCCAATTTTCCTTGTAGTAAGGATGGAATGCTTGAGAAGAATAGCCTTGTGATTCTAATGAAGATACTAGAGTTGGTAGTGTATGATTAACGTACAATTGATAGGCATTCGATCCAATTGGAAGAAATGCCATTGTATTTCCAGTTAAAAATTCATATTCCGTATTACTTGTGCCAGTTCCTAATGTAGAAACATAACTATATCCACTAATACAATTTTCTTCATTTTTTAAAGAATTAATAAATGGTAAATAATCGACTGTTGTTTCAAAATCACCAATAACACTTAAATCAGAAAAACTTTCATTCATGATTGTGATGATATTTGGCTTTGTGACATTGGATGAAGTCGTAGTAGAAGTTTTATTTGCGTGGGATAAAGCAGTACCTAATATTGTTGGAGAATCTTCTGTTGCATCTTTTATATTCTTTTCTAAGGTTGATGGATCGTAGTCATCTGGTTGAGAAAGATGTAAATAGCGAGTGTTTACTAAGAACTCCGCAATTGCTCCTTTTGCTTCATAGCCACGTGTTTGATTGAAAAAATCAGGCGTTGCTTGAAAGACTGTTGCGACATAGTCTGTTCCATAAAATAAACATGCAACCATGATGAATAATCCTGCACCGCAACCTCTAGTGATGCGATAAGATTTTGTCTTTTTATTTTTGATACAGAAATTTGATAATTTCCATAAACAAATAACAATTGTGATAGAAACAATACATTCTTTTGTAATCTGAAAAGAAAATGCACCAGCAACATTTGTGGCAGTTGTAATGGCACTAAGATCCCAAGGTAATAAAGGACCACCTTTATAAAGTTTTACGTAATAATTTGCGATGCCAAATACTTCCAGAAATACGGATGAAATACAAATGGAGGCTTTACAACTACCTGTTAATGAAAAAATCAAAATATAAAATAATAGATTGATGAGATAATTCATGAACACATTGCCCAACATATCAATGTCCCATAACATATTTCCATTTAACATTTCTACTGCACATTCCATGAGTAATGGTGCTAACAAAAATAAAATGATGGAATAAATAAAATGTTCTTTTTTCTTAATGAATGCTGAAATTGAAATAACTGTTAAAAGTAATATTTCTGCACCAATCCACAAATAAGAATACTCTACAAATTGTAAGAATATACTTTTATGAATATAAGAATAGGTTGCAATCATGAATACAATCAAGATTGAAATCAATTGATTGAAATGTTGTTTTATAAATGTCATACGATGTATATTATAGACTTTATTTTTTTTCGTTGTGTGAATGTTTTGCGATGATTTGAAATGTTTTAGGAGTTAATTTTTGAAATATATAGATTTCATTTGTATTTTTATAGGAAGAATATTGATTGAATGAATATTCTAATAATGGAAAATCTTTGGAAAGATCAATAGTAGAACGAAAGCGATAGATAATCTGTTCTTCATTGATTTCATGATCTAGATAAGTGATTGTATGATGTGTTTCATCTGTTAATCTTTCAGAAAGTTCAATTCCTTTTTTGTCTATCATTTGATGAGCTTGTTCTTCTAATTGTGTTTGAAGTTGTAAATGATATTCTTTTTTATTTTGTATGCATGTGAGGATGAAATAGATATCAATGAATAAATGGAATGTAAGAATCATCGTAGTAAGATAATTAGAAAAAGGTAAGTATGTGTATTGAAAAGAAAGAACAAATGAAAGAAAAGAAGATAAAGATACAATGCATAATGAAATGGAAGAATGTAAGTTTGTAATACATAATAAAGATGAGATGCAAAGAAAAGATGAAGCTAAAATCGTACTATCTTGATATTGTAAGAAGATACTTTCATAGATTAAAAGAAAGATACTAATACATAAAAGGAACCAGGAATAATAATGAAATACTTTATGAATAAAAGATTCTTTTTTTGGTAATACAGAATCAATTAATAATACATCGGTTTCGTTCGCTAATGTGATAGCGCTACGTGTAAAAGTATTATTTGTGATGACACAAGCAATATCACAATTATAGTAAGCAGCACCCGTAAAAGCTTGTTGTACAGCGTCATTTCCAACAGGAGAGTCATAATATTTACATTGAAATCCATAACGCTTTCTTTTTTTATACGCAAGAATATCAATTCCTTGATCGTTGGATGCTTGTGTTACATGAATATTGTGATATCCATGTTTCTTTAACCATGTAGCACAATATTTCTCATATTCATATCCATTCATTTCTATTTTCATTTTAATATATTATAATATTAGGCGTATGAAAAAAAGTTTATTAATAGGAATATGCAGTGCAATCCTATTACAAATAGGATGTACAAAAAATACCAATCATGAATCTCTAGAATCTACAAATGATACTACGATCAATGTATGGCATGTTTTGCCACAAGTAGATGCAACAACATTAAAAAATCTAGCTCCTTTTTCACAAATGACAATTCGTGATAATGGAAAAGAAGTTGCGCTGACATATAATCAAACAGGGTATTTGAATGATTCGAGTGATAATTCTTATACAGATAATGCAATTGTAATTCAAAATGAAGATGTAGAATCTATTTATGATTATAATGGAAATTTATTATATACAATGACTTCTAAAGTTTCTGATACATTTCATGAAGAAGGACTTGTGAGTGCTTATGCATATGTATCAGAGGATAATCATTATTTATCACAAGTATATGGAACAAAAACAAGTAAAAAAGCAGTTGTACTAAGTACGGATTTTGCGAGTATTACAGAAATATCAAGTGATGCATTGATCTATCATCCATATGATGGAAATCAAGTATTTGATGAAATGGCGATTCAAAATGGTAAGGTTGGAATTCTTTCACATTTGAAAAGCAGTAGTGGAGAAGATCAAGCTGGATATGAATTTAATGCGTATTCCAAAACAACGTTGCCAGATATGTATATTGCCAAATCTATTAGTTCATCTTTAAAAGATGATGGGAATGTAGTATGTGATGCAAATGGTAAGATCTTAAGTAAAGTGACAGGCGAATTATATTCAAAAACAACTGGACAATTTGTGAATGGATATTATCCTGCTTATCAAACAGACGATGATAGTAAAAAGATTGCGATGATTCATGCAAGTGATGGTACAGCAATCACAGATTATTTATATAGTGATGTTGGATATTTTGAAGATGGGTATTGTCCAGTAGAAAATACAGATGGAAAATGGGCATACATTAATGAATCAGGTGAAGAAGTTACAGATTTTATCTTTGATTCAGCATCCTCTTTGTACCAAGGAAAAGCATGGATCGTAAAAGATGGAAAAGCAGGTGTTATCAATTTGTCTTCCAGTAAAAATGGGAAATTAACGGATTCTATTTTTTCAATCAATGAAAGTGATGCTGCAGTTGCACCAGACGCGACAAATGCTCCAGATCAAACAAATTCCAATATTGTAGGAACATTAAAAGTGAATGTTTCTTCCTTGAATATTCGTAGAGGTGCTGGTACGAAAAATGAAACGAATGGTACCGCAACAAGTGGAGAAACGTATGAAGTATTTGAAACAAAAAATGCGGATGGATATACATGGTATCGAATTGGTGAGAATCAATGGGTAGCTGGGAATGATGATTGGGTAACGTATACAAAGAAGTAGGAGAAGAAATATGATTTTTGTATTTATTATGTTAGCGGGAATTCTATTAGGGTTCTTTATGGAAACATTTATTTGTGAATATAAAGCGAAAGAAGGAAAACCAATGATTCTTTATGTCAAGATGATTGTGGATGTCGCACTTGTAATAGCGTTATTTGTGTATTGTTGTACGCAAAACTATTATCATGTATTTTCTTTGATATTAGGTTTAGGAATTGGTATTGTTCCATATCTTTCTAATAAACCAGAAGAAATCAAAGAAAATGAAGTTGAGAAAAATGATCAAGAAGGTTGAGAATTAGCTCAACTTTTTTTGTTTGGTGATAGAATGGTTATAAGAAGGATTAGGGAGAAGTTTATGCCAAAAGTAAGTGTGATAGTACCTGCGTATAATGCTGAAAAAGCAATTGAAAGATGTGTTAGAAGTATTCTGAATCAAGAATTTAAAGATTTAGAGTGTATTGTTGTTGATGATGGTTCTAAAGATTCGACAGGTGAAATTTTAGATCATATTGCGAAAGAGGATGAAAGACTTGTTGTAATCCATAAAGAAAATGGTGGCGTTTCTCGTGCAAGAAATACAGCAATAGAAGCAGTGAAAGGGGAATATGTTCAGTTTTTAGATGCTGATGATTGGATTCCTACCGATTCTACAAAATTATTAGTACGTGCAATGGAAGAAAACCATGCGGATCTAACAGTGGGTTATTTTTATCGTGTTGTAGGAGATAATGTTGCCTTACAAGGAAGCATTGATTCGAATCTTCCTTTAACTTTACAAGAATATGCACAATTGATGATGATTACGCCTGCAGATTATTACTATGGTGTTTTATGGAATAAATTATATAAAGCTGAAATCTTTCAGAAGTATCAATTGAAGATGGATGAGAATGTAAAATTCGCTGAAGATTTTATATTTAATTTAGAATATTTATTACATGTAAATACAATCATTCCTTTAAAAGCACCAGTATATTATTATGTAAAAACAGAAGGATCATTGGTTTCACAAGGAATGTCGCTTACAAAGCTATATCAAATGAAAACCAATGTATTTACTTACTATAATAATTTCTATAAAAATGTATTAGATGAATCTCAATATCGAAAAGATCGCATTCAAATTGCTAGTTTTTTAATTGATGGAGCGAGAGATGAATTCGCAATAGGTGTTTTACCAGGTGTCAAAAAATTAGGTAAAGAAAGAGTGAAAGCAAAATATACAACAAGTAAAGATTCGATGCTTGCTTTTGCGTATTATTTAAATAAAGCATTTGATCAAAAATTAAATACATTAGCTACACAATATGAATTAACATTGAACGAAATGAAAGTGTTAGCTGCTTTGATTGATGCTAAGAAACAAAATACAGTTGATGAAATTGCTGATTTTACAGGGATTCCATCATGGAATGTATCTATCATTATTACCAAATTAAATCTCAAAAGATTAGTTTCTATGAATGCGAATGAAGGGAAAACATATATCATTTTAGAAGAAAAAGCTGAACCAATTCATAAAGAAATTAGAGAAGCAATCAATGATCTAGAAGAAATTATCTTTGAAGATATTCCAGACGAAAATAATGAAGTCTTTAATCAAATGATATTAAAGATGATTCAAAATATGAGTAAGATTGTATGATGAACACAATCAAAAAAGAAGCATTGTTATTTCAAGGAAAAGATAAATGGCATTCTAATGCAATTGAAGGAAAAGAAATTACAATGCATGATGGACCAAATGGAATTCGTATTGAAATTGACGATTCTTTAGGATTTCCTCAAGCAAAGCCATCGATAGGATATCCAACAGAATCATTGATTGGTTGTTCATTTGATAAAGATCTAATAAAAGAATATGGAAATATTCTTGCAGAAGAATGCATTCAAACAAATACTGATATTTTATTAGGACCAGGAGTCAATCATAAAAGAAGTCCCTTTGGTGGAAGGAATTTCGAATATTTTTCAGAAGATCCTGTATTAAGTGGCGAGCTTGCGTCTAGTTACATTAATGGTGTGCAAGAAAAAGGTATCGGTGTTTCTTTAAAACATTTCGCAACAAATTGTAGAGAACAAGGAAGAATGGTTTATGATAGTGTGATTGATGAAAGAACATTACATGAACTATATCTCAAACAATTTGAGATTGCAGTAAAAACTTCACATCCTTGGACAATCATGAATGCGTATAATAAGATAAATGGAATTCATTGTACAGAACATCAAGCATTGATGGAGGAAGCAAGGAATTGGGGATTTGAAGGTGTATTTGTATCGGATTGGGGTGCTGTCTATGATCCAGTAGCTTCTTTGAAAGCTGGTTTAAATTTAGAAATGCCTGGTGGTAATATTGGTGCAGATAAATGTATTTATCAAGCAATTCAAAAGAATACATTAGAAGAATCAGTTTTACAAAAATCTAATCAATATTTAAGAATATTAGCGCACAAATGTGGGAACTATCAAACGCAATCATTTGATCGAAAAAAACATCTTGATTTTGCACAAAAAGCCGCGGAAGAATCCATCATTTTATTAAAAAATGAAAAGCAAATCCTTCCTATAAAAAAAGAAGAATCAATTTTACTTGTTGGACCATTGGCGAAATTCCCTAGATTTCAAGGTGCAGGTAGTTCTGGTGTGACAAGCAGTAGTATTGATAATTTGTATTCTGCCATCAAGAAAGAAACATCACATTTAAACTATGTACAAGGTTATCATTTGGAAGATGAACAAATTGATGATGATTTATGTAAAGAAGCAATCCTTCAAGCTAGAAATTATGACAAGATCATTATTGTTGTTGGACTTGCGGAAGGAAATGAAATGGAAGGAATGGATCGTAAGTCATTATCTTTACCAAAGAATCAAATCGATATCATTGAAAAATTTAAACTAATCAATCCAAATTTAATTGTGATATTACAGACTGGTTCTCCAGTATTGTTGCCATTTAAGAATGATGTACAAGCTATTGTTTTAACATATCTAGCTGGTTCTAGAAGTGGACAGGCGACTGCTTCTATCTTATATGGTTATTCTATACCTTGTGGTAAACTTGCGGAAACTTGGCCATGTAAAGAAACAGATGTACCATCTTATCAATGGTTTTCTAATGATACTTATGAAACACAATATCGCGAAACGATATTTAGTGGATATCGTTATTATGATACATTTGATATTTCTACAGAATATAATTTTGGTGATGGTTTGAGTTATACAAAATTTGAATATTCTAATTTTCAAATCACTTTAGATCATGAAAAGCTAATTGGAAGTGTAAATGTAAAAAACATTGGTTCTTATGATGCGAAAGAAATCATTCAAGTATATATGGCTGTTCCAAATAGTAAAATCGTTAGAAGTAAACATGAATTGATTTATTTTGATAAAGTTATGATAAAGGTGAATGAATCCATTACGATTCCAATTGAAATACCATTCTCAAAATTGCGATACTACAACACAAAACAATGTGAATGGGAATTAGAAGATGCAGATTATTTGATATCTATAGGTCCTTCTTTAAAGAACCAATCTTTATATAAAATCATTCATATAACAGGGAATCCACAACCATATTCTTCTATTGAAAAAGAAATGTTCCATATTGATCATGGAATACTAAATGTAGAAGATACAGATTATATCAAGATATTGGAACATCCATTACCTGAAAAAAGAAAGGCATTTCCTTTTACGTCAGATACAACAATTGTGGAATTACAAGAAAAGAAATTAGGAAAAGTGATTTATGAAATTTCAAAAAAGATTGCGCAAACAGGATTTGTAGAAGGAATGGATCCATCGATTTTGGATGAAACTTGTATTCGACAAATGATTTGGTTGAATGGAATTAATTGGAATACGGTTGAATTAGGGGTTTCTTATATGAATAAACATCATTTTAACGTTCTTAAGAAACTGATTGATAGTATCAATGAAAAAGATCGAAATTGAATTCGATCTTTTTTTTTGTGATTAATTTCCAAATGAAATTCCGAGCAATTTTGCTTCTTTGATAATATTTGCTTCTGGATCAACAGTTTTTAATTTGCCAGCAACTTCTTTTAATGGTACCGCAATCATTTCTCTGTTTTTATAGCCAACCATAACGCCATACTTTTCTTTTAATACATACATTCCTGCAACTGCACCAACTCTTGAAGCAAATACACGATCATATGGATCTGGTGCACCACCACGTTGTACATGGCCAGGAACCGTAACACGAACTTCTCTTCCCGTTTTTGATGTTATTAAATCTGCAAGTTCATAAGAAGGTGAAGGGAAAGCATAGTTCTTTAGCTTCTTCTTATATTCTTTTTTAGAAAGAGCAGCATCTTCTTTTGAAATAGCACCTTCGGCCATTGCGATAATTGTGAATCTCTTACCATTACGATCTCTATCTTCAATCACATCGATTACTTTATTAATGTCATATGGAATTTCAGGTAAAAGAATAATATCAGCTCCACCAGCAATCCCAGCATTTAATGGTAACCAACCTACTTTATGACCCATGATTTCAACAATGAATACACGTCCATGGGAGTTAGCAGTTGTATGAATTTCATCAATACATCTTGTTGCGATATCTACTGCAGATTGAAAACCAAATGTCATATCTGTTCCCCAAGTATCATTATCAATTGTTTTAGGTAATGTGATAACATTTAATCCTTCTTCACTTAAAAGATTTGCAGTTTTTGTGGAACCATTACCACCTAACATGACTAAACAATTTAATTGCAGTTTGTAGTAAGTTTCCTTCATTGCAGCAATTTTATCTAAACCATTAGGATCTGGATTATGTATTTCTTTGAATGGGACTCTTGATGTTCCTAATATTGTTCCACCAACCGTTAAAATATTTGAAAAATCATCATCATTTAATAGACGAAATCTTCCATACATTAATCCTTTATAACCATCTTGAAATCCATAAAATTCTACTGGTTCTTTTGCGTTATTTGTGACTACTTTATAGACACCACGCATTGTAGCGTTCAATGCTTGGCAATCTCCACCACTTGTTAGCATTCCAACTCTTAACATATTATTTCTCCTTGATATCTTGTTGATACAATTTTATAACGTTGTGTATAAGGAAACAAGGTGAGGAATGTAATATTTGTGTTATTATTTTTATTAGAGGTGAATGATTATGTTAAAAGGTGCAATTTTTGATCATGATGGATTAATGTTTGATACAGAAAAGATATGGCAAGCAAATTGGAAATTGGTTGCGGATGAAATGAATATTACATTACCAGAAGAATTTAAGAAAGAGATATGTGGTTCAAGTGGACAACATATGTTGGATGTAATTCAAAAATACTATCATGTAGAAGATGGAACAAGTATTCGAGATAGAGTCAGACAAGGTGTTTTTGATGATGAGGCAAAACACATTGATATGAAAGAAGGTTTATTAGATATTTTAGAAATGTTTCAAAGACATGGCGTAAAGATGGCTGTTGCGTCATCTTCTCAAAAAGAAATGATTGTTCGAAATTTGAAGAACGCAAATGTAGAGGACTACTTTGCAGTTGTTGTGAGTGGTCAAGAAGTGAAACACGGAAAACCGGCTCCAGATATCTTTTTGTTGGCTGCAGAAAGATTGGGATTAGATGCAAAGGATTGTTATGTATTTGAAGATGCATACAATGGGGTGCAAGCTGGTGTTGCTTCTTTGGCTAAGACAATCATGATTCCTGATCTTGTTCAACCAACAGATGAAATTAGAAGTATGGTTGCGGATGTTTGTACAACATTGAAAGAAGCTTCTGATAAAATTGAAAAGAATCTATTGTAAATGAAGAGTAATTCTTCATTTTTTTTGCGTGTGGGTTTATGATGGAAAGCGAGGTGAAAATGATGGAAAAAACATATCGTGTATTTGTTGTGAATCCTGGTTCTACTTCTACAAAAGTAGCTTATTTTGAAAATCAGAAGTGTATTGTTTCTAGAAGCATTTTCCATGATTCTTCGAAGTTGATGAATTATGAAACAATCAATGATCAATTGGAATATAGAATGTATGGTATACGACAATTTTTAAAGGATAGTCGTATTGATTTGACAGGAATTGATGCTGTTGTTGGTAGAGGTGGTCCTTGTTATGCATGTGAAAGCGGCACATACGAAGTTAATGAACAATTGATTGAAGATACAAAGAAAGTAAAAGGACATTTTTATCATAGTTCTATGTTAGGCGTGCAACTAGCAAAGGTGATTGCTGATCAATACCAATGTATTTGTTTGATGGTCGATCCACCAATTGTAGATGAGCTATCAGATCTCGCAAGAATTACAGGTGTGAAAGATACGTATCGTCGTGCAACAGCACATACATTAAATGCTAAGGCAACGGGACGTGTATACGCTAGTGAAATTGGTAAAAAATATGAAGATCTCAATTTAATTATTGCGCACATTGATGGTGGTATTTCGATTACTTGCCATGATCATGGCAGAATGATCGATGGAAATGATGCTGGTGGAGGTGAAGGACCTTTTACACCAACGCGCATGGGTTCTATGGCTGTGACAGATGTATTAGATTATTTGTTTGATAAAGATCCAAAAGAAGTAAGAACGTTGTGCTCTCAAAGAGGTGGTCTATCGAGTTGGTTTGGAACATCTGATTCTTCAAAGATTTATTATGAAATGATTCGTCGTGGTGATAAGAAGGCAGAAAGAGTTTGGAATGCAATGATTTATCAATGCTCCAAATGGATTGCGATGATGTCTGCACCATTAAAAGGGAAAGTAGATGCAATTTTATTGACAGGTGGTTTATTAAGAATCCCAGGTGTAGTGGATACGATTACAGAAGATTGCGGTTGGATTGCACCTATTAAAGCTTATCCTGGTGAATTTGAACATGAAGCAATGTGCGATGCAGCTTTACGTGTATTAAAAGGTGAAGAAACGCCAAAGAAATATACAGGAAAACCTGTTTGGAATGGATTTGATGATTAAGAAGTTAATCCTTGTTTGTATGCTTTTATTGTGTGGGTGTACATCAACCACACAGAAATCCGACATGAGTGGATATGAAGGTTTTGATGATGCAAATCATGTATTTTATGATCTGACAGTAAATGAAATGATTTCTAAAATGAATGCATCAGATACTTTCATTGTTTATTTTGGATTTTCAGAATGTCCATATTGCATTCAAGCGATGCCAATCTTAAATACAGTGGCAAAAGAATATCATCAAACAGTTGGCTACATTAACACAAGAAAAGATTCTCGTTGGCAATCCAATACTGATATTGATGATTACGATAAAGTTGTAGATGTATTTGGAGAATATCTAGAATATGATGATGAAGGAAAAAAACATCTTTATACACCACATGTATTCTTCATCAAAGAGGGTAATGTTGTATATCAGTATGAAGGAGTATCTGATACATTGAGTGATATCTATCAAGAAGGTTTTGAATCTGTAAAATGAATATCCAAAACTTGATGAGGTTTTGATGAATTACAAAATTACATGAGGTTTAT
>CAVJMM010000043.1:0-17115 GCA_963650865.1 Eubacterium sp. AM49-13BH
TAGGAATCCAAGAAAAACAATACCAAGAATACTGTAAAAAAATAGAGGATCAGATGAACAAAATCTAATCCTTTTTCAATAGATGTATAAAATTCACGAGAAGTTGACGATATTTTTCAGCCCAATCAGGGTAGCTAATCTTGGTTTTCATACTTATAGTATACACGTATATACTATATTTTGAAAGCACAAAAAAATGAAACTCCATAATCGGTGGAATTTCATGCGTAATTACTAATTTGAATATGACAGTTTTGAATATGTCATATTTAAATATGATATAATGTATCTGGGTGATGATTATGAAACAATTTTATTTCAGAGAGAAAGAAATAAAAATGATTGAAGAGTTTATTTCTAGCGAAAATAAAAAAGCATTAGCGATATATGGGAGAAGAAGAACTGGAAAAACAGAACTTATTTTAAATGCGATAAGTGATATGGAAAATATTGCATACTATTATCAAGTTAGTAGCTTTGATTATGAAACAAGTCTTCGTGATTTTAAAAATATACTCAAAAGAGGTAATGATGATTCAATATTAGATTCTTTAAATTCTTTTAAAGATGTCTTTACTTATATTAATACAGATCAAAAAGTAGTTGTAATTGATGAATTTCCATTTTTAGCGAAAAAAAATTCAAATATCAGTATTGAGTTTCAATATATAATTGATCATTGCTTAAATGGAAATGTAAAACTTATTTTATTGGGTTCGAACAGATCATTTATGAAAGGACAAATAGAAGATAGTAATTCGCCACTATACGGAAGATTTGATGAAATTATATCTTTAATGCCTTTTAGTTATGATGAAGTAAAACAGATATTTCATAATGAAAAAGATGCTATGGATGTTTATGCTATGACAGGTGGAGTAGCACAATATGTTATGTTTTTTAAAGAATATAAAAATGTATCATCCGCAATTAGTTCTCTTTATTTCAATCGAAATGGTCGCTTGTTTTTAGAAAGTAGTAATTATTTGAATCAAGAATTTAAAGATTCGACAACTTATAATGTGATTCTAAGATATCTAGGTAGTAGCGATAAGAAAGCAAGTGATATAGCCTCATTTGCTAAGATAGATAATCGTGCAATTTATTCTTATTTAAATAAACTAGAAGAATTAAATATTATCGAAATTGTTAATAATCCCTTAAATAATAAAAAAGACAAAAGGTATCATATTTCAGATTTGTATTTACGATTTGCATATACATTCATTGAACCTAACATATCTTTGATTGTTAGCTTAGAAGAAAAAGCAAAGTCATTTATTTTAAATGAGCAGTATAACGAGTATCTTGGCTTTATTTACGAAGAAATTATTAGAAATAATTTATATCAATTAGCGCTTTTGAATAAGCTACAATTTATGCCAATAGAAATCGGTAAATGGTGGGGGAATATTTATCTAAATGGAAAATGGTGCGAAAGTGAAATCGATGTCGTTGGTGTCAATGGGAATCATTTGATTTTAGGAGAATGCAAATATCGAAATAAAAAGACAGGAATGAAAGAATTAGATAATTTAAAATATAAGGCTAGTTTCATTATGAAAGAAGGTCAACAAGTCGTATATTTACTAGCGAGCGCAGGTGGTTTTACGGATGAACTACTTAAGCTTGAAAGTAAAGATGTTATATTAATTGAATAAAAAGCCGACTAATCTCGTCTGAATCAATAGATATAGACGGGGAATGCATCGGCATTAATCAACTTGATAATTTTCAATTTTATCTAATAGTTTTTGAGAAGGGATACAATCTTGTTCATCCCATGATGCAAGATATAAAGCGTAATATTCATCATATGTAAGACTAGACGCTGTAATCTTTTCTGCGAGTTCTTTTCCAACATAACGGAAATGATCGAGTTCTCCTTCTACACCTGTAATAGATGTTTTAGAAGCAGGATATCTTTGGATAAATCCGTATTCATTACAATGTTCTAATAGCCATTGATAAGTTTGTGTTTGATCAAATGATACAGAAGTTTCATATGTAGCCGCAACATTGACTGCGAGACCTAATTGATGCTCAGAATGACCTGCACGAATACCAACTTGATCTGCTTCTGATTCACTCATTCTAGAAAGTAAGCTATTATATGCACTTTCTTGTGCTTGATAACTGTTATATCCAGTCGTAGCGAAGAAGTAATGTCCTTCCTGCATACCACTCATAGATAAATCCACAAATGCTTGTTGAACTTCACTGACTAATTGAACACCTGTTACAGCGTATTGTGTATTTACATCTGTTAGATTATTTGGAACATAATCAGATGTTAAACCATATGTGCTATTGACGAGTGTATTGAGATTTGTTGGATCTGTGATTTCTTTTTGTAATTTATAGAGTTGATAATAAGAATCTGATAATATGAATGAAGATTCTGAATTTGTGTCTCTATGATTTTGACAATCTTCAATGTATGGATTTTCATCCCATTGATAATCAAATACTAACAATGGTGTTAATTCATAGAATGATAGATTATTAAATAGATTTTGTAATTGGTCTTCTTCATATCCTTTATCCATTAATCTGTTGTATAAAAGAAAATCTGTATCTGTTAAAGTTCTATCTGTTGTAATTGAAGCGTATAAAGAAATATAAGACTTATTTAACGTGTTATCTTGAATAGATTGTTCTAGATATTTGGAATAATATTGATGATTTAAAATTGTATTTGTTAGATTCTTTTCTTTGATGATTTCAATCGTTTCAGAAGAATAACCTAATTTTTTTAAGTTATTATCTTCAATGTATTTTGGTATGTACCACGCTGAAAAGATTGCAAGTAACGCAATCACAAGTACAACAATCAAACTTTTTCGAATATGTCTTTTTCTTTTCTTTACTTGTTTAGGCATTTCTCTACCTCAAATAAATTCCAAGGGTCTTTGTTAGGTGGGAAACATGTAATACACATTTGTTCTTTTTTGACAGGATGTATAAATGTTAAACGATATGCATACAAGGCTATTTGCCCCTTTGTAGTATGTGGGTTATACCGTTGATCATATACAAGTGGTAGATTTCTACTAGAAAACTGTACGCGAATTTGATGAGATCTTCCTGTATGTAAAAGAATATGAACAAGTGTTTTGTTTCCTTTTTGATCTAAAACATCATAATCTAAAACAGATTTCTTTCCTTCTTTTTCATTTGTAACAAATACACGATTCTTTTTTGTGTCCTTTTTTAAATAATCTGTTAATGTGTGAGTTCCATTTGTTACACCATCTAATATCGCTAGATATTCTTTTTGGATCGTATGTGTTCGAACAGCTTCTGATAAACGAGAAGCTGCTTTAGAAGTTTTCGCAAATATCATAACTCCACCAACTGGTCGATCTAAGCGATGTACAAGTCCAAGATAAACATTCCCTGGTTTATTGTATTTCTCTTTAAGATAGTTTTTACACATCGTTAGTAGATCTAAATCGTGACTATCATCTTCTTGTACAGGAACATTAACTGGCTTTTCTACACAAAGAATATGGTTATCTTCATAGAGAATCTTTAACATTACTTTCTTTCCCATCTTCCGTATATTCCACAAGGTAATAATAAATCTCTATTTTGTAAAGGAATTGCGACTTCACCACAAGAAATCGTTCCATTTGGATGTTCTGGTAAGATCATTGTTTTCATTAAATCTTCTAGTACAATTGAAGAAAAACCTGTTGTATAACTATTGATTAAAAAGAACAACGCATTTTCATCTAAGATATCTAAACAAGCTTTAATCAAGCCAGTGATTTCTTTTTCAAACTTCCACATTTCACCATTAGGACCTCTACCATAACTAGGTGGATCCATTAAAATACCATGATATGTATGACCTCTTCTTTTTTCTCTTTCTACAAATTTCAAACAATCATCTACGATAAAGCGAATCTTATGATTTTCTAAATGAGAAAGATCTCGATTTTCCTTTGCCCATTGAACCATACCTTTTGAAGCATCTACATGTACAACTTCACTTGCACCTGCTTCAGAACAAGCCATTGTCGCACAACCTGTATAACCAAATAAATTTAATACACGAATTTCTTCATCTTTATGAGATGCAATCAAATCATGCATCCAATCCCAATTCACTGCTTGTTCTGGGAAAATACCAGTATGTTTAAAACCAGTAGGAGATACTTTGAATGTTAAATTGCGATAGTTGATTGTCCAAGATTCTGGTAATCTTTTTTTATATTCCCATTGACCACCACCTTTATTACTTCTATGGTAAATGGCATCTGCTTTCTTCCAATCTTTATTTTCGTACATTGGCCAAATTGCTTGTGGATCAGGTCTTCTTAAAACGATCCCTTTCCATTGTTCTAATTTTTCACCATTTCCTGCATCTAAACAGGAATAATCTTTCCATTGATCTGCTTTTAAAATCATCTTTTTTACCTCGTTGCTATTATAACATACCATCAAGCATCTAATTCTTTGGTATAATATTTTGGACTTGGAGAAATAAAATGATTGATACAACATTATTAAATACAAATCAAAAAGAAGCAGTTTTATCAGATGATCAATATTTAAGAATCATCGCAGGTGCTGGCTCTGGTAAAACAAGAGTTTTAACAATGCGAATTGTACATTTGATTGAAGATGAAGATGTACGTCCATATAAGATATTAGCGATTACTTTTACGAATAAAGCCGCAAATGAAATGAAAGAACGTCTTTCTAAAATGTTAGAAGAAGGAAATGAACCAAGATGGATCTCTACGATCCATTCTCTTTGTGTGCGCATTTTAAGAGAAGATATTTCTGTTCTGGGTTATCCAAAGAATTTTACAATTATGGATGCAGATGATCAAAAGTCTGTTGTCAAAGAAGCTATCAAACAATTAAATCTAAAAGATTCTAAATTAACACCTGGTGAAGTTGTAGGTTATATTTCAAATAATAAAACAGCACAAATTGGTGTGGAAGCAGCCAAAAAGATGGCTGGACATTTTTCAGATGATGTAGATAAGGCAAAAATCTATGAATATTACGTAAATCGTCAAAAGGCAATGTTTGCGTTAGACTTTGATGATTTGATCTTAAAAACAGTTTCTTTGTTTTCTCAATATCCTTCTATTGTAGAAAAGTGGCAAAGAAGATTTGAATATGTTTTAGTAGATGAGTTTCAGGATATTGATAACTTACAATATAAGTTGATTCGTTATTTAACAGGTAAGAATACTTCTTTGTATGTTGTTGGTGATCCTGATCAAACAATCTATACATGGCGTGGGGCAAACGTTGATATTATTATGCATTTTGAAAAGGACTTTCCAAATGCGAAAACAATCATGTTGAATGAAAACTATCGTTCTACAGAAGCTATTTTAGGTGTGTCTAATAGTGTGATTCAAAACAATCAAAATCGATTAAAGAAAGAACTTTTTACTTCTAAAAAGAATGCAGATAAAGTACTTCATTTTGGTGCAGAAAGTGAAGAGTATGAAGATGCATGGATTGCAGGTGAAATTTTAAAATTACATCAAGCTGGAAAAAACTATTCTGATATCGCAATTTTATATCGTTCAAATTATCTTTCTAGAGGACTTGAAAAAGCGATGATTGATTTAAGAATCCCTTATATTATTTATGGTGGTATTCGATTCTATGAACGTATGGAAGTAAAGGATGCATTGTGTTATTTGAGAATGGTTGTTACCAATGATGATCTAGCTTTAGAAAGAGTGCTCAATCGACCAAAGCGTGGGATTGGTGGAAAAACAATGGATAATATTGTGGAAGAAGCACGTAGAAATAACACAACGATGTATGAAGTGTTAAAGAAAAATGAAATCTTTTCTGGAAAAGCAAAGAAAACCATTGAAGAATTTGTTTCAATGGTTGAAAGATGGAAACAAATTGAACAAGCAAATCAGATGCCACTTGATAAATTGTTAGAAACGATTATTGAAGAAAGTGGTGTCAAGGCAATGTGTGAAGCAGATGAAGAGAAAAAAGATGAAAGACTTTTGAACTTGAAAGCTTTACAAGAAGACTTGCAAAACTTCACAAACAATAATCCAGATTTACATTTAGATGAATATTTACAAAACATTGCGTTATATACAGATCGTGAAAATGGTCAAAAGAGTGAATGCGTACAATTGATGACGGTTCATGCCGCAAAGGGACTAGAATTTGATACGGTATTTGTAACAGATCTCAATGAAGGTATTTTTCCAAATGCACGTTCCATTGAAGATTCTAGACATGGCATGGAAGAAGAAAGAAGACTTGCGTATGTTGCCTTTACACGTGCTAAAAATCATTTGTATGTTTGTGAAGCAGGTGGTTTTTCTTTCATCATTCAAGGTCAAAGAAGAACAAGTCGTTTCATTAAAGAAATGAATCAAGATTACATGGAAGAAGCTGCAGGCAGTTTCAATCAACGTGGTGTCATAACTTCTTCCAGTGCTACAAAAACATTCAAAAATAGTTTTGCGGATTTTATGAGTTTTCAAGATGAAGCAGATGAAATTCCTTCACCAATTCATGTAGAACAACCAAAACCTTCCAAAACAAAATTTAAAAAGGATGATGTTGTGATTCATCCAAAGTTTGGAGAAGGTGTCATTATTAAGGCAAAAAGAGATATGTTGGATATTGCTTTTTCTTATCCATATGGAATCAAAAAGATTGCGATTTTTCCTGGCTTAAAGAAAAAAGAGGGATAATATGAATGATTTAGAAAAGATGAAAGAGCTTGTTGAACAATTGAATGAGGCAAGTAATGCTTATTACAATGGACAAGTAGAAATATTGACGGACTATGAATGGGATGCAAAGTTTGATGAACTCAAACAATTAGAAGAATCATCTGGTACGATTTTAGAAAATTCACCTACCATTCGTGTATCTGCAGATCATACACAAGGTGAAAAAGAAGCACATGAATTCTCTGCATTATCCTTAGCGAAAACAAAAAAAGTAGAAGATCTTGTAAAGTGGGCAAGTGGAAAACCAATTTGGTTATCATGGAAACTAGATGGTTTAACATTGGTTGTGACATATGATCATGGAAAATTGACAAAAGTTGTAACGAGAGGAGATGGTCATATTGGAACAAATATTACGCATGTGGCTTCTTCTTTAATTGGAATTCCAAAAACAATTTCAGAAAAAGGACATTTGGTTATTCGTGGTGAAGCAATTATTTCCTATGATGATTTTAATCAATTTGTATTAGAATCTGGAGAAGATTACGCAAATCCTAGAAACCTAGCTTCTGGTTCTTTAACGCTGAAAGATCTAGATGAAATTAAAAGAAGAAAAATTCATTGGATTCCTTTTACATTAGTACATACAGATCAAACGTTTACTTCTTGGGGACAACAAATGTCTTTCTTAGAAGAAAATGGATTTGTTGTGGTAGATCATGAATTGATTCAAGAACCAACGTATGAAAAGATCAATACAACAATTCAAAATTGGACAAAGAAAGTTACAAATCAAGAAAATCCATATCCTGTAGATGGATTAGTCATTGCTTATGATGATATTCAATACGCTGCAGGTGGTTCTGTAACAGGCCATCACGCAACACGAGCTGGTTATGCGTTTAAATGGGCAGATGAATCAGTAGAAAGTAAACTCGATCATATTGAATGGTCATGTGCAGCTTCTACGATTACACCAGTTGCGGTATTTGAACCAGTGGAACTAGAAGGTACGACAGTTAAAAGAGCATCTCTTTGTAATATTTCAGAGTGTGAAAGATTAGGCATTGGAGATCAAGGAACAGTTTTATCTGTTATTAAGGCTAACAAGATCATTCCTAAGATTATTCATGTTTCTAAGATCGAGGGACAATTGCATATTCCAGAATCTTGTCCAGTTTGTGGCGCCTCTACAAAGATTCATGTGAGTGAAAATTCTGGTACGAAAACATTGAAGTGTACAAATCCTGATTGTGCCGCAAAAAAATTAAAGAAATTCACAAGATTTGTATCGAAAGGTGGTGCAGATATTGATGGTATTTCTGAAGCAACACTTTCTAGATTTATTAATGAAGGCTGGATTCATAATAATGGTGATATTTATCGTTTGGTAGAACATCGGGATGAAATTGCACAGTTAGATGGATTTGGTGATAAGAGTGCAGATAATATTGTTGCTTCAATTGAAAAGGCAAAGACAATCGATGATATAAAATTGATCTATGCGTTAAATATTCCACTAGTTGGTATTGATGTCGCAAGAAAACTATTAAACACAAAAGAGATTGAGGCATTGGTTCAAGAAGCATCTACAACAGATGATGAAGCATGTTTTTCTATTATTGATGGAATTGGAACTGAAAAGAGTTCCGCATTTGTAAGATGGTTTCATGATGAACAAAATGTCATAGATTACAAAGATTTAATTCAATATTTAAAGATACAAAAGACTGCTACGGAAGCAGTAGATGATAAATGTAAAGGATTGACATTTGTTGTAACTGGAGATGTACATCATTATCAGAATCGTAATGAACTAAAAGCTTATATTGAAGCACACGGTGGTAAAGTAACAGGTTCTGTTTCAAAGAGTACAAACTATTTGATCAATAATGATGTTACAAGTACAAGTAGTAAGAATACAAAGGCGAAGTCTTTGAATATTCCTATTATTTCAGAAGATGAATTTATAGAAAAGTTTGGGGGATGAAGATGGATATTGATTATTTATTGTTATTACAAAATTTTAGAAATGGAGTGGGTGCTTTTTTAGCTCCGTTTCTTTTATGGGCAAGTGAATTTGCGGTAAGCTTTTGGGCATTCGCAATCATTTGTATGATTTATTGGGTGTTCGATAGAAAAGGTGGAAAGAGAATTTTATCTGGATTTGGGTTAGGTTTGTTAGCCAATGGTTTCTTGAAATTAACGTTCTGTGTTTATCGACCATGGATCAGAGATGCTAGAGTATTACCTTATGGAGATTCTAAAGTATCTGCGACAGGTTATTCTTTTCCAAGTGGACATTCCACATGGGCAACGAGTATCTTTGGAAATACAGGTAGATGGTTTCAAAAACATGGTAAGAAAGTTTTAACTGCAATCTTTTGGATCTTTATGTTTGTTGTCATGTTCTCTAGAAACTATTTAGGTGTTCATACACCACAAGATGTCATAGTTGGTTTCTTATCAACAGCACTAATGATATTCATCGCAAATAAGATTGAAGATTGGACAGATCAAGATCATTCTAAAGATAAGATCGTTATGATTGGTGGAATTTTATTGTGTGTTGCGTTATGTTTGTATTATCAATTCAAGTCTTATCCATTGATGTATTTAGAAGATGGTAGTTTATTAGTTGATCCAAACAAAATGAAAGCTGATTCTTTCCAAGGATTAGGATTTGTGAGTGTATTTGCGATTTGTCGTTTCTTTGAAAGAAAAGGATATGATTTTGAACAAATACATTGGAAAGATCGTTTTGTGATTTCAGCATTTGCGATTATTCCTTTGTATATTTGGATCATGATCATTTATCCAATGATTAAGCAGAGTTTAGGTGGTGCTATTGGTCAATATATAGAATATGCTGGTATGGCAATTTATACTATGATCATTGTTCCAAATGTTATGAAATGTATTCATGAAAAAAAGATTTTAAAGTAAAAAAAGATTGAACTAGGTTTTCACTAGTTCAATCTTTTTATAATGTTTCGTGTGCGTTTCTTGCGATAACGTCTAATTGTTGTTCACGCGTTAAATCAATAAACTTAACAGCATATCCAGATACACGAATTGTGAAGTTTGCATATTCTGGTTTTTCTGGATGTTCCATCGCATCCTTTAGCTTATCAATACCAAATACATTGACATTGAGGTGGTGTGCACCTTGTGAGAAGTAACCATCTAGAACATTTACCAATTGTTTCTTGCGTTCATCATCTGTATGACCTAAAGCACTTGGCGCAATTGTTTGTGTATTAGAAATACCATCTAATGCATATTCATATGGAACTTTCGCAACAGAGTTGAGTGATGCGAGTAAACCATTCTTTTCAGCACCATAAGCTGGGTTAGCACCAGGTGAGAATGGAGCGTATGCTTCTCTACCATCTGGTAAAGCACCTGTAGCCTTACCATAAACCACGTTAGATGTGATTGTTAAGATAGATGTTGTTGGTTCAGAATCTCTGTATGTATGATATTTTTCAATCTTATGCATGAATTCTTTGAGTAACCATACCGCAATATCATCAGCTCTTTCGTCATCGTTACCATAACGTGGGAAATCACCTTCAACGATATAATCTGTTACTAAACCAGATTCATCACGAACTGTCTTAACTTTAGCGTATTTGATAGCACTTAACGAGTCTACAACATGTGAGAATCCCGCAATACCAGTAGCGAATGTTCTTCTAACATTTGTATCGATCAATGCCATTTCAGCAGCTTCATAGTAGTATTTATCATGCATGTATTGGATGAGATTTAAGATATTAACATATAGACCTGCTAACCAATCCATCATGAGATCATATTTATGCATTACTTCATTATAATCGAGATATTCAGAAGTAATAGGTGCTAATTCTGGACCTACTTGCATGTGGTTGCCTTGTTTATCTAAGAACTTTTCATCCTTACCACCATTGATTGCGTATAATAAGCACTTAGCTAAGTTTGCACGTGCACCAAAGAATTGCATTTCTTTACCAGTTTCTGTTGCGGATACACAACAACAAATGCTGTAATCATCGCCCCAAATTGGTCTCATAACATCATCGTTTTCGTATTGGATGCTACTTGTAGATACGGAAATCTTAGCAGCATATGTACGGAAGTTATCTGGTAATCTCTTAGAATATAAAACCGTTAAGTTTGGTTCTGGAGAAGGTCCCATATTTTCTAATGTATGTAAGAAACGATAGTCGTTCTTTGTGACCATGTGTCTTCCATCTTGCCCAAGCCCTCCAACTTCAAGTGTTGCCCATACAGGGTCACCAGAGAATAATTGGTTGTATGATGGAATTCTTGCGAACTTGACCATACGGAACTTCATTGTTAAGTGGTCAATCATTTCTTGGGCTTCTGTTTCTGTAATTGTTCCTTCTTGAAGATCTCTTTCAATATAGATATCTAAGAAAGTAGAAACTCTACCAACAGACATCGCAGCACCATTTTGAGTTTTGATGGCTGCTAAGTAGCCAAAGTATAACCATTGAATTGCTTCATGAGCATTTTGCGCTGGTTTAGAAATGTCATAACCATAGATCTTAGCCATTTCTTTCATGCCTTTTAATGCACGAATCTGTTCAGCAATTTCTTCACGTTGACGAATAATGTCATCTGTCATATCACCATGACCACAATAAGCCATGTCATTTTGTTTGCCTTCAATCAATCGATCAATACCATACAATGCAACTCTTCTATAGTCGCCAACGATTCTACCTCTACCATAAGTATCAGGAAGACCAGTAACGATATGAGAGTGTCTAGCAGCTTTCATTTCTGGTGTATAAGCATCAAATACTGCTTGGTTGTGTGTCTTATGATATTCATTGAAGATCTTGTCGTACTTTTCATTGATCTTATAACCATAAGTTTCAGCTGCTTGTTGTGCCATCTTAATACCACCATAAGGCATAAATGCACGCTTTAATGGTTTATCTGTTTGTAAACCAACGATCTTTTCTAAATCTTTTGTTTCTGGATCAATATATCCAGGACCATAGGCAGTTAAAGAAGAAACGATTTCAGTTTCACATTCTAAAACGCCTCCTTTTGCACGCTCTTCTTTCTGCAAAGCTTGTACTTTGTCCCAAAGCGTGTTTGTTGCTTCAGTAGCATCAGCTAAGAATGATTCATCACCTTCGTACTGTGTATAGTTATTTTGAATAAAATCACGTACGTTGATGTCATCTACCCAATGACCACTTTTAAAACTTCTCCATTCTTGTTTCATAATATCATCCTTTCTTTCTATTTTAACGAATTTCTCCGTTTAAAATCTTTTCAGCAGTTTCAATGGATTCTGCACTTGGACCTTCTACATTCTCTAATGGATATTTCATTCCAAGTTTTTCCCATTTATATGCACCCATATTGTGATATGGAAGAATTTCTATCTTTTTCACATTTTCTAAAGTTTCAATAAACTTTCTCGTTTTCTTTAAATCATTGATATCATCTGTCCAACCAGGAACTAAAACTTGTCTGATCCAAATTGGTTTATGAATTTCAGAGAGATATTGAAACATTTCTAAAATATTTTTGTTTGTTTTTCCTGTTAAACGAATGTGTTTCTTTTCATCAATATGTTTGATATCTACTAATAAGATATCTGTATATCGCATCAATTCTTCAAACTTATGAAACCAACTTTCTTCTAATGTGAATGGTTCTCCAGCTGTATCAATACAAGTATTGATATTTCTTTTCTTTGCCTCTTTGAATAGTTCTAATAAAAAATCAATTTGCAGAAGAGGTTCTCCACCACTGACTGTAATACCACCATCTTTTCCCCAATAACTACGATATCGTTCAGCGTGATCTAGAATTTGTTCGACACTTCTTTGATCATCTGAGTGTGTATCCCAAGTATCTGCGTTATGACAAAAAGCACAACGTAAATGACAACCTTTTAAAAATAAAATATAACGTAATCCAGGACCATCAACAGATCCAAAAGTTTCAATAGAATGTACATTTGCCAGTGTCATGTAAGTCCTTTCTTTATAAAGATAAAATTACTCTGATAAAAAGAGTAATTCCTTGATTATAATCAAATTTCAAAGATTTTTACCTGAATTATATAATTCAAACAATTGATTTCGATCAATGACTTTCAGCTTACCTTGTCCTAATCGAACAATCAATTTCTTTTTCTCTAATTTAGAAATACAACGAGATACTGTTTCAGCACGTAATCCAATGGATGCGGCAATATCATCTAATTTCATGTGGATTTCATGATTTGTACAGGTTTTATCTTTATTTAATAAGAAGCCTGCCAAGCGAATCAGTGGTTGGCGAATAGATAAAAGCTGTGTTTTTTCTTTGGCTTCTTGAAGTTCTGTGGAAAGCATCGCAATCAAAGACATCGCAGCATTTGGATATTTGCTTAAAAGACGCATGAAATCACTACGTTTGATTTTACAAATCATAACATCTGTTAATGTAACAATATCATAATGATATTTATAATCATTTAAAAACATATCATGCCAAATAGCTTGTCCTTCATGAAGAATATCCATGATATATTCATCACCATTCACATCATATCGACATGTTTTAATTCTTCCATGACGAATAATAATCACAGCATCGATTTGATCGCCTTCATGTGCTAATATTTTTCCTTTTGGATATTGAATATGTTCTGAGTTATTCACTAAATATTCTTGTACATCTAAAGGTAATGGTTTAAACAAACGTATTTCAGATGTACATAATTTATTCTTCTTTCTGAATGGACAACCAATTGTTTTGATTTCTAGTTCTTTTGTCATAAAACTATTATAAATGTGTTTCGTTATTTTGTGAGTGTAAACGCTATTTGTATGCGATATTTATCATCAATTATTTCTTGTATTGTTCCTTGATGTTCTTTGATCATTCCTTTTAAAGATTCAGGTAAAGATTCTATTTCTTTTTGTTTGTAATAATTTGTTGATATTTCAAGCAATATTTGTTTTTCTTTTTGGAAACAATGAATTGTTAGTTCTTTGGACAGTTGATTCTCATAGATGATTCCAACACAATAATCAATCAAATGAGATAAAAGAAGACAGAAATCCATGATTTCATCATTGTGTTCTTTTTGAACGTACATTTTTATTTTAAACTTTGTGTTTGAATATTGTTGAATTTTATGTTGTAACAAAGAATCCATATAAATGTTTGTTGCGTAATGTGTTAAAGACTCATAGTTCACATTACTTGTAACAGATTCTATGTATTCTTTTGCGTTTTCTATATCATGATTTTCTAAAATTTGATATAAAGTACGCCAATGATGTAAGGTATCATGTTTATATTTCAAAAGTTCATCTGCTTTTTGACATGCGAAATCATATTGATCTTTTGAAAGTTTTAGAAGAAGTTCTCTTTCTTTCATTTCTTTTATCACTAGATCTTGTTTTTGTGAGTGAAAAAAGAGAACACAAAAAGAAATCATCACAAAAGAGATAACAGAAGAGACAATCCCATAAAATGTGATTCTAGATTCTTCTAATCCTGCAATTAGAATGAAACTTGTACAAGCAATCAGTATTTCTATGAAACTAGAAAATATGATTTCTTTGTTTGTTTGATTTTGAAAATCTTTCTCCTTAGAAATATGAAAAAAGAGTAAGAATAAAAGTTGTATGAAAGAAGCAATCAAAGATTCATAAATACAGGATTGTTGTTTGAAGATGAAAAATCCATGGACGCTATAACGAAGACTACAAAGAAAGAATGTATGAGATATCAACCAAATGAAGGTGGAATCGAATTGTTTTGTTGCGGTATAAGTGCATAGTGCAAATGCAATCGTTATTATGATTGTTTCAATGAAAATATGTAGATGAAATAAAGAAATCAGTAAAGAAACCAATAACACAATGATACAAGAGATTGATCTTTGAGATTGTTTTATATTGTTAATATTCATTGATAGAATCATGTAAATCAATAGTAATGTTATCGTATGTACAATTTCATTCATAAAGTACCTCTTATTAACGAAGATTATTTTTGGTTGCCAAGAACATAAAAATAGAATGGAATACAAGAAATGGTGTCAGAAAGAAAATATACAATTCAGCATAAATATGGATCATAATAGATAAAGGTAGGAAAAGTAAAACTAAACAGATGAAATCAATACTCCAAAAAATAATTAAATCTCTTTTTGTTTCTGCTCTGAGAAATGCATATACGATTGTTTTACTAATATCTTTATTTTTTTCGTGATATTTTTTCACTAAATAGTAAATGATAGCATAACCAATAGGATCAAAAAGAATTCCATAGATGATAAAATCAAAGAAGAATTTCAAAACATCGCCAGCAATAGTAGAAGATATGAAAAACAAATTGTTTTTTAATAAATATACAAATAACAAAAATACGAATACACTCGCAATGATACTAATGGATAACAAATATAAGATTTTATTTTGAAGTTTTTTCATAAAATCTACCTCTAACAATTGAAGTTATTTTTATTCATAAATATCCAAAAGGTTGTATAAAAAACAGCAACAGGGATGGATATTAAAGAAAACAAGCCGCAAAATCCACGAATATCTTTAAATCCACTAATAGAAATGATTGAAGTGGTGATGAGTATTCCCCAGATGAATAATAGGGTGTTTTTATTTGTTCTAGATAATAACAGTATAACTGCCATTTCAACTTTATCTTTTCCTTTTTTATGTAGGTAAGCTATGGAACATCCTATCAGTGCGATACCAATAGGATCTAAAAGGAAACATTCGACAATTGCCCATACAAAAACATGAATTACACTATCAATCATGAAATCTTCAGAATAAAACAGTAATTTGTTTGTATAAAGAAAATCACATAAGAATAGTGAAATAATCATTAGTAGGAAACTAATCAACAGATAGTAAAGAACCTTTTTTTGTTTATGTCTCATGAGCTAATTTACCTCATCATTTTTTAGAAAGTACATACATCTTGTATCTCATACCAATCTATACAAATACTATTAATTAATGAATTGCACAATATCCATATAGAAAATTTACATGCTAATTTTGAAATTGCTTTTCTTCCTGGATTTCCACATGGTAATCCTACTGTTTGGGAACAAGCTGGATTTGCACCGTAGAGAGGTGCAGTTGCTTTACATACTTTTGTATAACATATATAAGCAGCTCCTCTGTTACCAGTATTAACAGTTGTTTGAATATTGTTTTTTAGGTTGAAGATTGAATAAGAATTATCAGATATAGTAGCTATAGAATCCATAAGAATATTTCCGTCTTTATCTCCAACATAAATTAACTGTTTTTGAGTATTATTCTGTTCAGATAACAAAAATACTAGTGTGCATCTAATTCCTTCGTCAGTCATTACAGTTCTATCAACATATATTGATTCAATGTCATTTTTATACTTATTATAACTTTCGGAATTGTAAACTGAATTTTTGAATGTCTCAGAATATTCATTACCATTTTCAATGTTTTCTGCATTTATCGAAACTGTTGAAATGCAAGCGATAGTTATTGCAATTATGGCTGTAATAATTTTTTTCAACATATACTTATTGTCCTTTCATGATTTTGTTAATCAGTTCTTCACTTAAATAACCAGTTTCTATATCAGAAATTGATTGTTTATCCATTAAAATGAATGTTGGTACAGAAGAAATTGAATAGTCATCTATCATTTGTTGTTTATCTTCTATATCAATTGAATTACTATCTAATAAATATAAATTAATTGTTGTTTACTTTTCTTTAGCAAATTCATCGAGTGTTTTTATTGCATTTATGCAATACTCACAATCTGATCTAGAAATTAGTATAGGGTACTTGAATGATTTGCTTTTTTTTTATTAGTAAAAGAATCATAATCTAATTGATAAAATTGAATATTCAGTTGTTCACTCACATCATATTCTGAAGCTATAACAGATTTATCAATTTTTGTTTCAGTTGTAATATTACAGCTACATAGAAGTGGTATGAAAACTAATGTGAAAATTTTTACCTTGTTCATGAATTTCACCTTCTTTCATGTATTTCTTTGTTAATCAAAATATACCTAATGAAATTGTGTGCTTCAATGGCTGATGTCTAAATGATATGTTTTTTGTCTAAATGATTTGTAATACCTTCTTCATATAATCGTTAAATGCTTCTTTTTTTCTTCTTGTATTAACAAGTTCAGTTTCTTCATTATCAAAAATGATTGTGGAATCTTGGAAAGAAGTGATATGCATAAAGTTAATCATAATGGAACGATCAATCCAAATCATATAATCCTGTAATTGGTTATAGATATCTTTCAAGTTGGTGTTATAAATACGAATGATTTTGTTATTTAAATAGACAAATAATTTTCTATTTTCCTTTGTTATTTTGTAAATGGAAGAGATTGGAAATTCATGAAAAGCAGA